>NZ_JAHPTU010000027.1:0-23712 GCF_025514355.1 Acinetobacter sp. WU_MDCI_Abxe161 | reverse complement strand
CGCTCATAGCTCAGCTGGATAGAGCACTTGGCTACGAACTAAGGGGTCGGGAGTTCGAATCTCTCTGAGCGCACCAACTTGAAGAATTAACCGCTTTTATAGCGGTTTTTTTGTGCCTGTTTTTTAGTACTTTAAGAAAAATCTAAATTTATAACTTTTTAATTATATTAGAGATAATCATAAATGAACTTAGCTTTATTTGACTTTGACGGCACGATTACTCATAGCGACACATTCAGCCTATTCCTTAAATTTTCTTTGAACAAAAAAACTCAAATAGTCGGTGGTATTCGTCTTGCACCTTATATAGCGGGTTATAAGCTTGGATGGGTAACTGATAAAACTATTCGAACTAAACTTTGCCAAGTGGGATATGCGGGATATGATGCAGATGCCCTAAAAGTTAGGGGACAAGAGTTTGCTAAAAATGTGCTTCCTATCTGTGTGCGTGAAAATGCTTTGGAACGTATTCTCTGGCATAAACAACAAGGCGATCAGATTGTTGTTGTCTCTGCATCATTGGGCGTTTATTTAGAAAGTTGGTGCCAGTCTTTAGGTTTAGATGTTATATGTAATCAACTTGAAATACGTGATGGTATTTTGACAGGTGAGTTTATTAATGGCGATTGTGGTTATTTAGAAAAAGTAAATAGAATAAAAAATAAATATGATTTAAGCCAATATTCTAAAATTTATGCTTATGGTGATACACCTAATGATTATGCAATGTTAGAACTGGCGCATAAGAAATACTATAGATGGCAAGAAGTGAATTAATATTTAAAAATATATTAATAAAGAAAGCCACTTCTCATAAGTGGCTTTCTTTTAATGGATTATATTAAACAGTATTGAAAGAGTTTTCTAGGAAGCTATCAGTAAGTAATGATGTCGGTACGATAGTATGCGTTGTGTTGGTTACGCTAGATACTGTAGACGTCACGCCACCAAGTAAGCTGCCACCAGTTAATCCGCCCAGCAAATTAGAAATAACATCTAAGCCGCCTTCACCAGTAACGCCACCCGTTAAGCTACCAACGATGTCTGTAACGATGCCGATAGGGTTGTCTGTACCGCCAGTCACACCACCAGTTAACCCACCGAGAAGGTCGGTCACTACACCAAGAGAGCTATCACCACCAACGCTACCTGTTAAGCCACCAAGTAAATCAGTTAGTAGACCGAGTGAGCTATCTCCACCAGTTGCTCCACCAATAGTACCAGTTAATCCGCCAATGATTTCTGTAACTAAACCAGTAGCAGTTGTACCATTTGTAATCAGCGTATCGAGAATACCGGTAGCAGATTCAGTAGCACCTTGAATATCACCACCAACTAAATCAGAAACTACCTCAAGTGCACCGTTAACTGTATCGCGCGAAGTTTCAAAAGTTAGTGTGCCGAGGTCGGCAATTTCAGAAACTGGGTGTTCTGCTTGTGGAAGGACGCCGATAATTGTATCTGCAACTGTATCAATGCCAGTGTTGATAATTTCAGTTTTTAGGCTTTCTACACCCTGAAGAATATCAATACCGCCTTGAATGACATCAATCACAGGTGAAATTGGGGAAGTTCCACCACCGATACCGCCAGTTACACCGCCGATAATGTCAGTAATTACTTCAAGCGGATTGCCATCAACACCACCAGTTACACCACCGATAATATCGGTAATCACTTCAAGTGGATTGCCATCAACGCCACCAGTTACACCACCAATAATGTCAGTAATTACTTCAAGCGGGTTACCGTCAACGCCGCCAGTTACACCACCAATAATGTCGGTAATTACTTCAAGTGGGTTACCGTCAACACCGCCAGTTACACCACCAATAATATCGGTAATTACTTCAAGCGGGTTACCGTCAACACCACCAGTTGCGCCACCGATAATATTATTCACAATTCCAGTTGCGGTTGTACCATTGGTGATAAGCGTGCCCAGAATACCTGTAGCAGATTCAGTAGCACCTTGGATATCACCGCCAACTAAATCAGAAACTACCTCAAGTGCACCATTTACTGTGTCGCGAGAAGTTTCGAAAGTTAGTGTACCAAGATCTGCTAGGTCTGAAACTGGATGTTCAGTTTGAGGAAGGATACCAATGATTGTGTCAGCAACAGTGTCGATACCTGTATTGATAATTTCAGTTTTTAGGCTTTCTACACCCTGAAGAATATCAATACCGCCTTGAACGACATCAATCACAGGTGAAATTGGAGATGTACCACCGCCGATGCCACCAGTTACACCACCGATAATGTCAGTAATCACTTCAAGCGGGTTGCCATCAACGCCACCAGTTACACCACCGATAATATCGGTAATCACTTCAAGCGGATTGCCATCAACGCCACCAGTTACACCACCAATAATGTCGGTAATCACTTCAAGCGGGTTACCATCAACACCCCCAGTTACGCCACCAACGACATCAGTAACGCTTCCGACCACGCCAGTAACAATACCAGTTGCGGTTGTGCCATTATTGATAAGTGTTTCAACAATACCAGTAGCAGACTCAGTAGCGCCCTGAATATCACCGCCAACTAAATCAGAAACAACTTCAAGTGCACCATTTACTGTGTCGCGAGAAGTTTCAAAAGTTAATGTGCCGAGGTCGGCAATTTCAGAAACTGGGTGTTCTGCTTGTGGAAGGACGCCGATAATTGTATCTGCAACCGTATCAATACCAGTGTTGATAATTTCAGTTTTTAGGCTTTCTACACCCTGAAGAATATCAATACCGCCTTGAACGACATCAATCACAGGTGAAATTGGAGATGTACCACCGCCGATGCCACCAGTTACACCGCCGATAATATTAGTTACGGTTTCAAGAGGATTGCCACCACTAATTCCGCCAGTCACACCACCAATAATATTGGTTACAGTGTCAACCGGGCTTGTAGAACCAATACTACCTGTAACTGTGCCCACTGCATCAGAAACAAGACCAGTTGTGGTCGTTGTAAGTGTATTTGTTGCTGTAGATAGAGTGTCTGAAAGTAAGCCAGAAGTTGATATGTGACCATCAACAGTAGAGCCGCCCGTTACATTAGTATTCACCGATATAATATTGCCCAAATCTTGAGTAACTTTTGATATCGAAGAAACGAGATTTTTTAGTAAGAACATTTCAGTCTATTTCCTATATAATTATGTATTTTTAAGTAAGTATTATTTATTGCGCGAGTTAATTATTGAGATATATATCTCAATAATTGCGATTTAGTATTGGTGAGATCTCAAAAGCTGTCAATGTGTATTTTTAGTCACATTTTTTGATATTAAATAATATTTAAAGCAATAATAATTTTTTAATTTAGACGTAAAAATAATAATAATTTTTATATAATATTTTTTTCATTAATTATTTTTTAATCATATTTTCACTCATTTGAAGCATTATTCTCGATAAATTTTAATTAAGCTTATAATGTTAAAGCTTAACCAGAAATATATTATTTCTATAATGTTGACTAAAATAGTAGCCTTTATCATCTAGGTATATGGCCAAATGCCTCAAAAAGCCGATAAAATTTATTTGAAAAAAAATATTTCAAATACATCTTAAATAAGAAAAACACTAATAATTTTAGCCGCTATTTGATGTAAACTAGTTTGATGGCTAAGAACTAGACGTTTGGTGACAGAAAGATGAAAAAAAGCTTCCTAAGCTTTGAAAAATGCGTATAATGCGCAACATCAAGTACGCGCTCATAGCTCAGCTGGATAGAGCACTTGGCTACGAACTAAGGGGTCGGGAGTTCGAATCTCTCTGAGCGCACCACTTGAAGAATTAACCGCTATATATAGCGGTTTTTTTGTGCCTGTTTTTTATTATTTCAATTTAAAAGCCATTGCTCATGGCAACCGGCTTTAAATGATTTGAAGTTGAAAAAAAATTAGCTAAATGTTTTAAAACGGCTTTCATCTTCAATAAATACTTTTTCACCTGCTTGACCTTCAATTGAGCCAAATACTAATTGAGCTCTTAATTTCCACTGAGTAGGGATGTTAAAAGTAGTGTTAACTTTCTCATCAATAATTGGATTGTAGTGTTGTAAAGAGGCTCCAAGACCCTGCTCAGCCAGTACGCTCCATACTGCAAATTGGGCAATTGCTGTTGAATGTTCAGACCACACTGGGAAATTGTTAGCATATAACTCAAATTGTTCTTGTAGACCTTTAATTACATCCTGATCTTCAAAAAATAAAACTGTACCTGCACCTGCTGCAAAACTTTGAATTTTTTGCTCAGTTCCGGCTAATGCTTCAGCAGAGACAATCGTTTTTAATACATCTAAAACAATATTCCAGAAGTTTTCATGAGACTGATTAAATAAAATCACAACGCGAGAAGATTGAGAGTTGAACGCTGATGGGCTATGTTTGACCGCTTCTTGAATCAATTCTTCAATTTCCGAAGGGGTATGTTCTAAGTTTTTTCCAATCGAATAGATAGAACGGCGTTTTTTAATTAATTCTAAAAAGTTAGTTTCATTTGAAAGATGGTTCTCTTGAGTGGCTTGGATAACCACATCTTTTGAGACAGTCGCTTTTTGATTTAAGCCAAATAATTTTGCAAGAAAAGACATGAGACATTCCACTAAGAAGGTGATGTTCCTATTGTAGAAATTTTAAAAACTGAAATAAGCTCAAAAAATATGAATCTACGTTCTATATATGCAACGTAGCTGCTCTTCCAATCTATTAATAAGCTCCACTTTTAAACAAAATAAAAAATAGCTTTTGATTCATTTTAAAGCTGAAATGAATATGCTCTAATAGTTTCGATTTATTGAGTATTGATGCAGTGCAATGACCGAGCAAAAAATAGCTTTATCTTTACGTTACTATTTGAATTTAGAAGAGTCACAAGATGGATTTTCATTAGTGACGTTTGGGAAAAAGCAAATTACCCGTTTTCTAACACCTGCGATTAGTATCGCAATTATTATTTGGGGATTTTATTTAGGTCTCTCTGGTGTTGGTCGATATTATGTCGGGTTAGGTATGTTTTTTCTAGTGATGCAAGGTCTCATGCGTTACTGGCTTTTACCGATGTTATTTAAGCGTCAATTCGTTCGTTACCAGTTTGGAAAGAGCGAGCAGGGAATCGACTTATATCAAGATTATTTTGAGCTTTACGCCAATGGCCGTAAGCAAGTGATGCAATATGCAGATGTGCAAACCTTTGCTAAAGGCAAGTTGACCTATATGCTTGAACTAAAAAATAAAACTGTAATTATTGTACCAAAACGAGCATTCTCACAGGTCGCAGATCAAACTATATTTGAAAATACATTTAAGAAATAAATTATTGGAATTATTAGCCGCAACAACAAAGGAAGCCTCATGAATACACGTCCTTCAAAAATCGTTTGCGTGGGCAGAAGTTACGCCGATCATGTCAAAGAATTAAATAATGCTATGCCTGATAGGCCGATATTATTTATTAAGCCACCGAGTAGCTTGATTGGTTTAAATGACGGTATTTCATGGAATCCAGCTTGGGGCAGTTGTCATTTTGAGTGCGAGTTAGTTTTGCGCATTAATCAGCCTTTAAAGGGTGAAACAAATCCTGAAAAAGCCTTAAAAGCGATTGGTGCAGTGTCTTTAGGTCTCGATCTAACAATGCGTGATTTACAGAATGAACTAAAAGGTAAAGGTCATCCATGGGAGCGTGCTAAAGCTTTTGATGGCGCCTGTGTTTTGTCAGACTGGGTCGATGTGAGCGAAATTACAGATTGGCAAGAGACTAAATTCACCTTCCATATTAACGATGAGTTGCGTCAAGATGGAAATACTGCACTGTTAATGTTTAGCATTGCCGATCTATTAATTGATATTAATCAGGTCTTTTCACTCGAACCGGGTGATGTAATTATGACTGGTTCGCCTGCTGGTGTTGGACCATTACATGCAGGTGATCAGTTGAAAATGACATTAAAAGGTGCAACGCAAGATTTTGTATGGAAAACTTTTGTAAAAGCCTAACCCATTCCTAAAGATGGATAATAAAAAACCCTATTATTATTTTTAATAACAGGGTTTTTTTATTGGGTAGGAAAGAGTGTCTATACTATTGAATAGTTTTACTTTCTTATTTCTCTTCAAAAATTGTTGAGAGCGGAATAGAAAGTTTGGCAGCTAAGTAATCATTAGACTCGACTAGAGCTGGTCCTATTTTTTCCATCCATTCATCGTCATCGTGTACATTTAGAACATCTTCACGTAACGGTAAAGGGTATGGGAGAGCAGTGAAAAAACCCCAGAAGTCAACTTGGGATAAATTGCGCGCAAGCACATATTCATCTTTATCGGTACGTTTAACTAAATTTTGCTCTTCAAGCAAAAGTACATAAGCTGGCCAGCGGCCAACTTCTCCACGTCCTAAAATTTCGAGAGCTTCTTTATCGCTTACACTTTCGCCAAGTTTCTGTTTTTTATAAAACAGCTCAAGAATATCTAATAGCATTAAAACAGGATGACGTTTTTGCTCTTTACCCGAATGAAATGCAGTTAAAGCAAAACTCACCTCTACGCCTAGCAAAATAATATTCCATGAAAGAAAGATCCATAGAAGGAAAATTGGCACGGCTGCAAATGCACCATAAATAATTTCATAACTAGTGAAATTTGACATCACGAAGCTAAATAAATTTTTGAGTATTTCAAACAGTACTGCACTTAAACAAGCAGCAATTCCTGCTGCATAAACTGGGACGGTGCGATTGGGAATGGTCCAATATAAAATGAAGAAACCCAAAATAGTGAGTGCAAAAGAAATTAGCCAGAGTAGAAATGCGCCATCAAGTTGATAACCTGTGAAGTTATTGCTTAATAAGTTCATCGAAGCAACAGTTGATGAAATAACAAATGCACTGCCTAAAATAATAGGGCCAAGCGAAATAATGGTCCAGTAGCGCATAAAGCCCATAATGCCACTACGCGTTTCTTTTACTCGCCAAATACGATTAAAAACTGTTTCAATTGAGGTCAGCATTAAAACTGTCGTGACGAATAAAAATAGCACACCAATTACAGTCAAGTTGCTCGACTTCTCTGTAAAAGCATTTAGTGCTTTATCAAATGCGATCGTGCTCTTCGGTAAAAAGTTACTATAAATTAAATGTTGAAGCTGTTGTCTTGCAGGTTCTAACGCTTTAATTGAAGAAATAATTACTAAAAAAACCGTTAGCATTGGTACAACTGCAAATAGTGTTGTATAGGTGAGAGAACCAGCTTGTTCACGGCACCGATCAGCTTCAAAACGCTTAAATACATATAAAACGAACTGAAACCAGGTTTTTTTATAAAAAGGAAGTTTCTCTAAAAAACGTTGTAACATACGTCGTCTATCCCGATTTTTTTAGTCATCATGTTGGGCGATTGATAGCTTAGCAAAGTATTAGCTTAAGAACTTAAATAGTAGATTAAAGCAAAATAATAACTTAAAGAATGAAAGTCATTTTATAAGTTTACTATGTGCTATAGAAAAAATTGTAGCAATAATCTTTTGAAGGAAGTCATATTTCTCTTATCAGGTATAAGCGAAATCAAAGAGATTACTCTTTTTATTTGATAGATTTGAGAAAGTTACGTAGCTTGCCTTCAGTACTACACGATCAATCGCTTCTAGAATTTCATAAGATTGGCTTCGCCAAAAAAATAAAAAATACCGTATAGTGTTCTTTTTAACAAAATTTATGAAACCGATGCAACCTTACATTCTTGTACTCTATTACAGCAAATATGGTTCTACTAAAGAAATGGCACATTTAATTGCCAATGGTGTTGAGTCTGCGGGTATGTCAGTAAAAATTCGGACTGTGCCAAATATTGCTCCAGTCGTCACGACAGCTGAGCCAAGTATTCCAGCAGAAGGTGATATCTACTGTACGTTAGATGATCTAGCAAATTGCGCGGGGCTGGCGTTAGGTTCCCCAACTCGCTTCGGTAATATGGCAAGTGAAATGAAATATTTTTGGGACCAAACGACGAGTCTTTGGCTCAATGGGGCATTACACAATAAACCAGCTTGTGTTTTTACTTCTTCTGGATCAATGCATGGGGGGCAGGAGAGTACTTTACTTACTATGCTACCGCCGTTATTTCATCACGGGATGATGATTATGGGATTACCAAATGCAATTCCGGCGTTATCTAACACGAAAACAGGTGGAACGCCGTATGGAGCTAGCCATGTAAGTGGACCCCGCCATGACCAGAACTTAAGTCAGGACGAAAAGATTTTGTGTGAAGCTCAAGGCAGACGTTTAGGTGAAGTTACTAAAAAGCTCCTTATTTCATCTTAATTAAATAAAAAAAGAGCGGATTATCCGCTCTTTTTTTATTTGTATATCTTATTCTTTTACAAAGGTAACTTTACCATCTGTAAGAGAGTGAACACGTGCTAGTGATTCAACTCGGTAGCCTTTTTCAAGCAATAAATCACGACCTGGTTGGAATGATTTTTCAATCACAATACCGACACCCACAACTTCTGCATTTGCTTGGTGAATTAAATCAATCAGTCCTAATGCTGCTTGACCATTCGCCAAGAAGTCATCAATAACTAAAGCTTTATCAGTTGAATGAAGATGCTTGTTTGAAATCGCAATTGTACTTTCAGTTTGTTTAGTAAAAGAAAATACTTTAGAACGATATAGATCATCTTTTAATGTCAATGACTGATATTTTCGAGCGAAAATTACAGGTACACCAAGTTCCAAACCTGCCATGATTGCAGGTGCAATACCTGATGCTTCAATGGTAATAATCTTGGTAATCCCTGCATCTTTAAAGCGAGCGGCAAATTCTTTACCAATCTGCTGCATTAATACAGGATCAATTTGGTGGTTTAAGAAAGCGTCGACTTTCAAGACTTGATCAGATAGAACGATACCTTCTGTTAAGATTTTCTGTTCTAGTGCGTGCACGGGAGAATCCTCTAGACGGATGCTTTTTAAAGCAAATGCGTATTTTAAAAAGCATCCAAAAAAATGCAAGCTTTAATTCGTCTTACCTGAATAACTTGTTAATAACAATCCATAAGAAGTTTTACCATCAATATGGCTTACTTTAACTGGTAAATAATCTAATTTCGGTGCTAACCAAAAGATTGTGCTACGTTCAGGTTTTTTATGCTGTAAAACGACTTTAATGGTATCGAATGTCCCATAAGAGGTTTTAATTTTCTCGTTGCCTTGTTTTACAAATCGACGATTTTCAACTTCTTTTGCATCTGCAAGTGGGTAAGAAGTTTTAAGTGAGCCATTTTTTAAATCTTCACGCAGTTGTAACTCTGCATTTAACTCATCAAGAACGCCTGCCTGCCAAGCAAATGAACGGGCCTTATCGTCTTTTTTGGTCGAAATAGTTTTACTATTCGGATTAAAGTTAATATTCATAGTGTTGTTGTGAATCAAAATTTTGCTAGTACGGCTAAAACTTTGAGACCCAATTTTACCATTAGCAAAACTAAATTTACTTGTTTCACTTGCAGAAGCAATTCCACCTGCTTTTGCAGTGAAATTATAAGTCCAATTATTACCTTGCTGGCTTAAAGCACGTGTAGCTGTACCCATACCTTTATTATTATAAGTAAACTGATAATTTGCCTGAAATGGGCTCATGGCAAGAGCATGACTTGAGAAGCCTGCAAAAAGCAAAGTTGTTGAAATACCTGTTGCGATGCCAAACGATTTCAGAAATTTTGTTGCCATAAGTAAGTATCCTTGTACAGACTAAAAAGTTAGTGCTGATGCATCTGTAACTTAAACATATTATGCCTGTTGATCATGGAGAAAAAATCAGGATTTATGCTAAATATGTAATCTATTTGTGTTTTTTTGGCAGCGAGTTATTTTTCATTTATATCCATTTAAGCATCTTTTTGCTGAATTGGTGTTATTTCAGAATCTTCTAATTCATCTTCAAAATCATCATCCTGATCACGGTATAGTAGTGCTGCTAAATTCACATTTCCAAATACGACTAATTCAGCTTCACGCACCCGTGCATAATTTACATGTACTTTACCTAATGTCTCGATAATACTGGCTTTTTTACCAAACCAGCGGTTGAGATCAAGAAATATAAGTTCATCACGTTCTTCGGCTACATTAAAACGTTCAAGAATCATCCCTAAAGGGTCTTTTTTCAAAATCTTATGGTAGTAAAAAACTGCGGCTTTCACGGCGATTTTTTGCCAAAAGTTTTTATATTTTGCTTCAATAATTTGTGTATTACTAATTTGTTCAAAAACTAAAAGCTGTTGTTCTTTATTAAATTCCATCTGAATTAGTTTTAAATCAACTGATAATGTTGTTTCTAAGCCTTTTACATGCATAGTTGCATATAACCTTAACCAGTCATGATAAAGATCAGCATGTAGGTCATCTAAAAATTCAACATTATTGGTGACATAACGTTGTAAAGTTGCATTCAGAAAGGTTTGCGATAACGTAAAATCTCTTTCTTCCTCAATGAATGCTTCTGCTTTTTTATAGACTTTTTGAAGGCGTCTGACTAAAGAGGAAAATAGCGTTTGCATAAAAGAACTTCCAGAAGATAATTTACTAAAGAGCCCACACAATCTTTATTATGATAAAAAACGGGTTTTGATATTGCAGTGTAACAAATTTAATTGATACATTTTGACAAAATGAAAATGGATAAAACCCTCTATTTGAAGTGAATCACACTTTTATCCAAATTTGAATATTAGTTTACATTTTATTCGGTATTAAACCGTGGGGAAAAGGCATTTATATGCTTTTAAGATTATGCTGAACACCAGAAGTCGATCCATAGAACATTTTCATTATTGGTGGCAAGACCGAATCTTTATTGCTGCAACAATATTGGCAATCTTGCTGCATATTTTTGTGTTGCTTATTCACTTTGCCATGCCTAGCCCGTCAGAGCAATCTACTAAAGAAATTGCAATTTCAATTCGACCAAGCAATGAGCCAGTTAATCAGGCAGATTTTTTGGCTCAATCAGACCAGCAGGGTTCAGGTGCATTTCGTGAGGCTCACCGGACTTCTAGTGATACTCCAAACCCTATGTTTAGTGAGGCTTCAACTGGAAGTGCAGAGTTAGAAACTTTGCAAAAGGTTCAGCAACAAAGAGAACTTAAATTTGAAGAAAAAGTTCTAATGACGGTTTTGAGTTGGCAAAAACAAGCTGATGCAAGCCAAAGAAAAAAAGAATTAGAACAATTACAAAGTCAATTTCAAGCAAAAGCTGCGATGGTTGCCAGTCTTGAAGCACAATATTTACAACGTCGGCAAGATTTCAGCCGCCAGCAAAAAATCAAGACAGTAGACGGAATTCAAGCAAAGAAAGATGCCTCGGCTGTTTATTTAGATAAGTTCCGTGAAAAAGTGGAGCTTTACGGTAACCGCTATTATCCAGAAGAAGCCAAACAGCAACAACTAAGAGGTGAAGTCCGTTTAATGGTGATTTTGAATGCCCAAGGTGGGATTCGTGCAATTCGTTTGTTTGAAAGCTCAGGGCATTCAATACTAGATGAAGCCGCTAAGTCTTCAGTACGTCGCGGTGCACCATTTGGACATTTTGATGCCAATATGAAAGATATTTCGGAGTTACGTATTGTGCGTACTTGGCGCTTTGATCCAGCTGAAGCGGAATTTGAGGTTCACTAATTAAAAAAATGTGGATAACTTTTAGGATATCCACATTTTACTAATGATCACATTATTCCTGATAAGGGTTTGCAATATTGAGTTTTGCTAAAATTTCAATTTCTAAGCCTTCCATCTCTTCTGCATCTTCATCACTAGTTTCATGGTCATAACCGAGCAAATGCAAAACGCCATGAACTAATAGATGAGCAAAATGATTTTGGGCAGTTTTTTTCTGCTCTAATGCCTCTTGTAATACCACTGGAATGCAGATAACCAAATCACCTAGAGGTAAGGCATCTAGCATTGGTAAAACTTCTTCAGGAATATCACTTGGAAAAGATAAGACATTAGTTGGTTTGTCTTTTTCTCGGTACTGCAAATTGAGTTGCTGGCTCTCATCCAGATCAACGCAAGCTACCCCAATTTCACAATCTTCTTTATAGCCAACGTGGCGTAAAGTTATCTCAATAATTTTTTTGAGTTGAGCTCTTTTGAGCTCTAACTCAGGTGATTGAAAGTCTTGTTGTAAACTTAAACTGATTTTCAAAATGAATCCTTAAGCATCCTGATGTTGCAAGTCTGCTGCTGTATCGTTTTCAGCAACTAATGCCTCTTGACGTGCTTTACGTTCAGCACGTGCTTCAGCATTAAGGCGCTGTTGTTCACCATCCCAACCTTCATACGCTTCAACAATTTTTTGAACAAGTTGATGACGTACAACGTCACGGGAGTGGAAACGGGTAATATGAATTTCTTTAATATTCTCGAGTACACGTAGTGCATGCGCCAAACCAGATTGTTGGCCTCGAGGTAAATCTACTTGGGTAATATCACCTGTAATCACTGCACGAGAGCCAAAACCTAAACGGGTCAAGAACATTTTCATTTGTTCAGGTGTTGTGTTTTGAGCTTCATCCAAAATTACAAACGAATGGTTAAGTGTACGACCACGCATATATGCAAGAGGTGCAACTTCAATCACTTGACGCTCGATTAACTTGGCAACTTTTTCAAAGCCGAGCATTTCGTAAAGGGCGTCGTAAAGAGGGCGTAGGTATGGATCAATTTTCTGAGTTAAATCACCAGGTAAGAACCCGAGCTTTTCTCCAGCTTCCACGGCAGGACGTACAAGTAAAATCCGCTGGATTTCGTTACGTTCGAGCATATCTACTGCGGCAGCAACTGCTAAATAGGTTTTACCTGTACCAGCAGGGCCTACCCCAAAAGAAATATCGCTTTGCAAAATACGCTGTACATAGCGTTTTTGATTGGCGCCACGTGGATTAATACGGCCTTTTCGAGTCTGGAAATAAACATCCATCGGTGCATCATGCTCATCCATTTCTTCTCCAACTAACTCGAAATTACGTTCAGTTTGAGAAGATTGAATTAACAGATGTAACAGATCGGCACTGATTTGCTGGGATACCTCAGACTCTTCGTAGAGTCGTTGCAATAATGCTTCGGCTCTCCCAACAGCATCTATCTCACCATCGATATGAAAAACATCTCCACGATGAGTAATTTTGACATCTAAACGCTGTTCAATTTGCTTAAGGTGCCCATTATAGGCACCCAAGATGCTCTTTAAACGTTCCATTGAAATTTCAGGAAATGTTACGGTACGTCGAATCGCTGCAGTCAAGAGAAAACCTTTCAGTAGACTTTAGAATACCTCTACATTACGCCACGTCAGGCTCAAGATTCAAGAGCTCACCGTAAACTAAATTTAAAGTTTTAATTTCAGTAATCTCGATCTCTGCGAAACGGCCCACCCAAGCAGCATCACCGACAAAAGTGACTAGACGTGTATTGTCAGCTGTACCGACTAAAATATTAGGGTCTTGGTCCGAGACTTTTTCAATAAGAACGCGTTCAATTTTGCCAAGCATTGCATCAGTTTTTTCAATACTAGACTGTTTAATTACTTTTTGAACTTGAGCTAAACGCTCTTTTTTGACGTGCTCAGGTGTAGTGTCTGGTAAGTCAGATGCAGGTGTACCCGGACGTTTTGAATACACAAAACTATACGAGTGATCAAAATCTAAGTCTTTGATAAATTGAAGTGTTTCAGCGAAGTTTTCATCAGTTTCACCTGGGAAACCAATAATAAAGTCACTCGATAAATGCATATCTGGACGAATTTTTCTTAGCTTGGCAATCTTATCGATATAAACATCAATCGTATGATTTCGCTTCATTGCCTGTAAGACATCATTAGAGCCACTTTGAACAGGTAAGTGTAAATGCGACACCATTTGAGGCAAATCTTCATAGCACTGAATTAACTCATCAGAGAACTCAAGTGGATGCGATGTTGTATAACGTAAACGGCCAATACCCGGAATTTCTGCAACGAGTCGTAACAATTCAGGGAAGGTGCAGATGCCGCCTTCGAAAGTTTCGCCGCGATATCCATTTACATTTTGACCAAGGAGTGAAATTTCACGAACACCTTTTTCAGCCAGACCCGCGATTTCTGCAAGTACATCATCTAATGGGCGAGAAACTTCTTCACCGCGTGTATAAGGAACTACACAGAAAGAACAATACTTAGAGCAGCCTTCCATAATAGAAACGAATGCTTTAAAGCCTTCTACACGTGGTTCAGGTAAAAAGTCGAACTTTTCAATATCTGGGAAAGAAATATCAACCAGTTTGATTTTATCTTTTTTTGGTTTTTCTACTTGAGCATTATGTTGATCAAGCATTTGTGGTAAACGGTGTAATGTCTGTGGACCAAAAATCATGTCCACGTAAGGCGCACGTTTTTGAATATTGTCACCTTCTTGAGAGGCAACACATCCACCCACACCAATTACTAGGTCAGGATTCTTGTCTTTTAGTTTACGCCAGCGACCTAATTCACTAAATACTTTTTCCTGCGCTTTTTCACGAATAGAACATGTATTCATGAGCAGAATATCTGCTTCATTAGGGTTGGTCGTTAAAACGTAGCCGTGAGAGTCCCCTAAAAGGTCTGCCATACGGTGACTGTCATACTCATTCATCTGACACCCTTGAGTTTCAATATAAAGTTTTTTTATTGAAACATCAGTGGTGTGCGTTGGCTGGGTAACAGTGTTTTCTGAGGCAGCTTTGGCACCATTGGGAATGAAGGTTTGAACCGTCATGCAGGCTCCTAACAGATCGATCTAAAAAGAATAAATTGGCCCAAAATGGGTCAAACCATTTATTATAGCAGTATTTGAGCTGAACCGATAACAGTAAACTTTCAGAACATGACAAGGTTTTTGTGAAGTAAATTAGGTGAATTTTAATGATGTTGAATCATAGAGTTACATAACACAACAAAAGAAAGCACGAAGAATAATTAAACTATGCGTTGAAGGTGAATAGTCAGGGTTTAGCACATTTATGAGACCAAGTAGAAAGAGCTCATCAATACATAGTCGTGTAATGAAAAATAAATATATACATCGTAGCTGGTTAGGAGCTATGTGTTTACTTGGTTGTTCATTTACGTATGCTGCCGAAGAGCAGTTCAATGATGCCTTAAATGCTGCAAATAGTGGTAATACTGCGTTATTAGACCAATATCAGCTTGCAATGCAAAATGATGTATTGGGATATTATCCAGAGTATTGGAAACTCAATACCAACCTTGGCTTTCAACCCACTGCCTCTATCGTAAGCTTTGCTCAACGCTATCCACAATCAGCAATGGCTGAAAAATTAGCAGCCGATTATGTTGAAGAAAAAGTTAAACAAGCTGACTTTGTATCTGCACAACCTGTCTTATCTTATGTTACCAATCCTGACCAAGCCGAAAATTGTGCTTTAGCACAAGTGCGGGCGAAAAGCGGCGATGCTTTAGTTTTTGCTGAATATAAAGATGTTTGGTTAGCGACTGAATCACAACCGGAATCTTGTGTAGGCTTAGGTCGCATGATGTTATCTAGTCCTTTAATGAGTGCACAAGATAAACAACAGCGTCTATGGGTACAGTTGCGTGCAGGTTTGTCGGGACAAGCGCTCGCGACAGCACAGACTTTGGGCTTGAATCTTTCTTTGGCCCAGCTTAACCAAATTCAGGCTAATCCCCTTAACTATTTATGGAGTGCACCTAAGGCCAATGATGCAGATTATGCTTATTTGATTTTTGCTTTAGGGCGTTTAGCTAATAATGACTTGAGTAATGCTTTTTCAAATGTGCAGCGTGTCGCCCAAGGTACACCACAAAATGTACAAAAATATTTATATCGTACGGTAGCCTATATTGGTGGCACCACGGTAATGAAAAATAATTTTAATCGTGAAGTTCTTCAATACTTTGATGCAAGTTGTGGTTATCCATTAAGTCCGGAAGAAGCTGAAATTTATGCACGTCAGTCAATCCGTTTTGGTGCGTGGGAAAGCTTAATCCGTGCGATTGATAGTATGACCGTAACCCAAAAACAAGAAGATCGCTGGCAATATTGGCTTGCTCGTGCGACAGAGCAGCGTGGTGATAGCGCTTCTAAAGCAACTGCACAACAAATTTATAGAAAATTAGCTCAGGCCGGTGATGACTATCATAACCTTTTAGCAAAAGATCGCTTAGGTGAACGTTATAACCATCAACCTTATGATGATCAACCAACAGCAAGTGATTTAAGACGTTTAGATCAGAATATTCACTTCAATCGTGCTTTTACTTTAAGACGTATTAATGCAAATCCAACTTACACTAACCGTGAGTGGAATTGGGCTGTTCGTCAAGCTTATCTTCAGCACGATGATGGTTTACTTTTAGCTGCGGCAAAGCGTGCTCATGATATGGGATGGTATGACCGTGCAATCTATGCAGCAGATCGTACAACTAATAAGCACAATGATACGTATCGTTATGTGACCCCACATAAGACTAATGTCGTAAGTCATAGTTACAATGCAGGAATTGATCCAGCATGGGCTTATGGTTTAATGCGTCAAGAAAGCCGGTTTGTCACCTCTGCACGTTCTCACGTTGGAGCGGGCGGTCTTATGCAAATTATGCCTGATACAGCGAAGTTGATTGCACGACAAATGGGTGAAACTTATAATCCTGCTGCATTAAATGAAATGAATACCAATATTCGATATGGAACATTTTATTTGTCGATGATTCAGGGACAATTAAGCAACAACCCTGTTTTGGCAACTGCAGGTTATAATGCGGGACCTAATCGGGCTAGACGTTGGCAACCGGACTATCAATCAATTTCGGCTGACCAATATACTGAGACAATTCCATTGTTAGAAACTAGAGACTACGTCAAGCATGTTATGACGAATGCAACACATTACGGTGTGATATTGGGTCAAGGGGCTCAGTCATTATCACAACGTATGAAAGTCATTCCAATGCGTACGTCGCCTTAACTTTAAGGTGGTTGATGATGGATCTTCTTTTAATTGGCATATTCAAGTTTTAATTAAATGAAATATAGATATTTGGAACTTCGTTCAATTTTGCAACTTGCATGGTGGTTACTCTGTGCAGGGGTAGGATTGATGAGTTCCGTTTTACATGCCGAACCTGTTAATTTACAGGGGTATGTTATGCATGTGCAAATGACACCAGCTGCATGCGCATTAGATCCCTCTAAACAAAAACAACGTAAATGTCTTGAAGGCTATTCACTGACAATTACAGGTCTTATGCCGGAAACCACAAAAACTGAT
Source organism: Acinetobacter sp. WU_MDCI_Abxe161 (assembly GCF_025514355.1). Taxonomy (NCBI): domain Bacteria; kingdom Pseudomonadati; phylum Pseudomonadota; class Gammaproteobacteria; order Moraxellales; family Moraxellaceae; genus Acinetobacter; species Acinetobacter sp. WU_MDCI_Abxe161. The sequence continues at coordinate 6,381 of NZ_JAHPTU010000027.1, read as the reverse complement.
TGTTCAACAGAAAGTTCAGCAGCCCTCTCTCCATTACAAGCTAAAGTCGTAGCTCGGGTTATGCCTGATAATAATGCTCGTGTGCAGCTATGGAAAAGTGTAGGGGGGTGCGTTCCTATGAATGCAAGCCAATATTTCCGTACAGTTATTAATTTTGCTGAACGTTTAAAAATCCCGGCTAGTCTTACAAGTTCAACAAATGTTGAAATGCAGCAATCAGCATTAAGACAGCAGTTTACTCGTCTTAATCCAAGCTTACCTCAAAATGGTATCCGTTTTAGTTGTCAGTTATCGCGTTCAGATGTGGTCTTAACAGAAGTGAAAGTTTGTTACACGGTAAAAGGCCAATATAAACAATGTGCAAATCATGTGGTATCGAATTGCCCTGGTGAAATCATGATTAAAGGTAGTTACTAAAGGTAGTGAACATTTCGTAAGAAAATGCTCGCCATACATTGAATCTATTTATAAAGGTTAATTTGTATTTTCTATCAGACTTTTGGTGAAAATGAGTCGCTTTTACATGCATCTGCCAAATCTTTAGAGTACAATCTTTGCCGTTTATGATGATTTGGTTAGATGGAATTCCTATTTAGCCCGATTAAGGACACTCATTGGAGACAATTACATGAAGCAACCCGTTCGTGTTGCCGTGACTGGCGCTGCAGGTCAAATTGGTTACAGCTTATTATTCCGTATCGCAAGCGGTGAAATGTTAGGTAAAGATCAACCTGTTATTTTGCAATTGCTTGAAGTTCCAGTTGAAAAAGCACAACAAGCGCTTAAAGGCGTAATGATGGAACTTGATGACTGTGCTTTCCCTTTATTGGCTGGCATGATCGGGACTGATGATCCGAAAGTTGCATTTAAAGATGCTGACTACGCATTATTGGTAGGTTCTCGTCCACGTGGTCCTGGTATGGAACGTGCTGACTTGTTGAAAGTTAACGGTGAAATTTTCATCGGTCAAGGTCAAGCATTAAACGAAGTTGCTAGCCGTAACGTTAAAGTATTAGTTGTAGGTAACCCTGCAAACACTAACGCTTACATCGCAATGAAATCTGCTCCAGATCTTCCAGCGAAAAACTTCACAGCGATGTTGCGTCTTGACCACAACCGTGCGTTGACTCAAGTTGCTCAAAAAGCTGGTGTGGCAGTTGCTGATATCGAAAACTTAACAGTTTGGGGCAACCACTCTCCAACAATGTATGCTGACTACCGTTTTGCAACTGCAAATGGCGAAAGCTTAAAAGACAAAATTAACGATCCAGCTTGGAACAAAGACGTATTCCTTCCAACTGTTGGTAAACGTGGTGCTGCGATCATCGAAGCGCGTGGTTTGTCTTCTGCTGCTTCTGCTGCTAACGCTGCAATTGACCATATGCGTGATTGGGCGCTTGGTACAAACGGCAAATGGGTAACTATGGGTATTCCATCTGATGGTTCTTATGGTATTCCTGAAGGCGTTATGTTCGGTTTCCCTGTTACAACTGAAAACGGTGAATACAAAATCGTTCAAGGTTTAGAAATCGATGAATTCAGCCGTGAGCGTATCAACTTCACTCTAAACGAGCTTGAAGAAGAACGTGCAGCAATTGCTGACATGGTAAAATAATTCATCAACTTGATGAATTAAAAAAAGCACTCTTTATAGAGTGCTTTTTTATTGAACCCTGAAAAAGGGAACACAAAAAGCAACAAGAAAATATAGACACTATCATGCAAGTAAAAACGTTTTATTGTTAGATTAGTTAATAGATGATTTAAAAGAAGTTATAGGAGAATAACAATGTTTGAGCAGCAACCTACATTAGAGCTTTTATTTGATCAACTGGGTTTGGACTCAGATGAAGCAAGTATTGAAAATTTTATTAAGACACATCAATTGCCAGCCGAACAAAAATTACATGAAGCTTCTTTTTGGTCAAAGGGGCAAAGTGATTTTTTAAAAAGTCATTGGGAAAAAGATGATGAGTGGATTGTGGTGATTGATGAACTGAATGAGCAGCTGCATGAAGACAGTGTGAAAAAATAAGTTCATAAAATAAAGCCTGTTTTACATTTAATACGTAAAACAGGCTTTATTACATTAAGGGTTTAATGTGTTTTTACTTTTAATTGATCTTTATACCATGGTTCATGACGAACAAGATCAAATACAGGTTGGCCATGAAGCAATTCAAGATCACATGTAGACGTTGATAAATATTTAGTTAACCAATGTCGTGTTAATGCTGACTCTTGTCGTGCTGCTGACGCATATGCCAAGAAAAAATAGATATCAGCATGTTCATGATGTGCTAATGGCTTCAAAATTTGTTGAGTAATTAACGCAAAACGTTTTTCTTTATTTAATTCAAAATAAAGCATATACGCTTTGGCTAAGTGTAAAGACAAATTAAGATATAAGCTCAATGGCATTTCTTCATATTCCATACGAGCTTGTTCAAGCAGAACAATAGCTTCTTGTAAAAAATGAAGTTGCTCTTGGCGAACACGACTTAATACTACAAGTTGCATGCGTAAATCAGCACGCTCCAAAGCAAGCTCAGGCGTATTTTCAGTCAAATAAAGTTGGTCTGTTTCACCAATTCGGTTCACAATTGTTTTACTTTCAATAGACATACGCCATCACCTTTTCTAATCAATAGCTTTTATATCGGGTTCATTTACCAAATTTAAAGAGTAACCTTTAGACCCAAATGGAATTTCCACTACGAAGCCAAGCTGTAATAGAGAGTCTTTGTTGTTTTGAGGTTAATACTTCATGTAATAAATCACTTTGAAATATTACCAGGCGATTGGGTTTAGGATTAACAATATGCCATTTCTCATTTTTATCTTGTAGTCGTAATTGTCCACCCCAATCTTCTTGCCATTCTGGATGTAGGTAATAGACAGTTGACATCATACGATCATTTTTTTGTTGGGGATTGTCTCGGTGTAAAGCATAGAATTCACCCAAATTATAACGAGCAAAATGAGCTTCAACTTCTTTAATTCCTAAATAGAATGCTTGATTTAAACTTTGTGAAAATAAACGTAAAGTTTCAATATGTTGCTGAGCAATAGGAAGCTGATCGTTAATCCAAAGAATATGGTCACTACGAATATTACTAACTACGCCGTTTTGAATACCTGCTTCTCTAAATTCATCCATGTGATGGCTGCACTCATTGGCGACCTGAGCGCGATATTGATCGGGATAGGCCTGATTTATAATGGCAAAGCCATGCGTATTTAAATCATCTAAAATTTGATCTAAATTCCATGAATCGGGAAGCGAGTGAGAGTGCATATAACCTCAGGTAGATCGTAAAAATATCAAGCAGCTCTATTTTAGATGATCACAACCTTACGAAAGAATATTTTTTTCATGTTAAACTATTTGTTGAATTGAGGAATTAAAGTCAACATGAATTACCGTCACCATTTCCATGCGGGCAACTTTGCAGATGTTATGAAGCATGTGCTTTTGCTACAGCTGCTCAACCGTTTAAATGCTAAAGATAAACCTTATCGTTATATCGATACGCATGGAGGGGCAGGCAAATATGATTTATCTCTGGCACCTGCACAAAAGTCTGGAGAGTTTCTCACAGGCATTCATCGTCTAGTTCAACTATCTGACATGGAAAAGCGTCAGGCACCTGAAGCGATCCAGCAATATTTGAAATTGGTTGAACAATTACGTTCTGAGGAAGGAAAGGGTAGTTATCCAGGTTCTCCTTGGTTTGCTTTGCAAGGCATGCGTGAAATCGACAAAGCGACTATATTTGAAATGCAGCGCGATGTATTTCAGCAATTACGTCATAACATTCGTGATAAACGTGCAGGTTTACATGAACGCGATGCATATGAAGGCTCGCTCGGTGTAATTCCGCCAAAAGAAAAGCGCGGTCTGGTTATGATCGACCCTCCTTACGAATTAGAACGTAAAGACTTTCCGCAATTAGTTGAACTTTTACAACAAGCTTATAAGAAATGGCCAACAGGCGTTTTTGCAGTTTGGTATCCAATTAAAGACCGAGCGATGATTGAACGTTTTGAAAAGAAAATGTTTAAAACGGGTATTCGCCGTCAGTTAGTTTGTGAAATTTGTGTATGGCCAGATGATACTCCTGTAGGTCTAAATGGTTGTGGTTTATTAGTGATTAACCCACCTTGGCAGTTCTCAGAACAAGCAGACCAAGCACTACAGTGGTTATTCCCGCATCTTCGTATGCAAGAAACTGGTGGTCATGCTGCTGTTCGCTGGTTAGTAGGTGAGTAACAGTTAACTTAAATCAATGCACATGTTTGGAATAGAAAATAATGACAAATGCGCCTAAACCAGAGCAAGATTTAACTCATAATGAACATTCATTTGATGGGATTACATTTGAAGTGGTTGAAGAAGAAGATAATCCGGAAGGACAAAAAGTGAAGCGCCGAGGTATTTACCTTTGGCCTAACTTAATTACAACCGCTGCTCTGTTGTCCGGTTTCTATTCCATCATTGCAAGTATGAATGGGGATTTTAACCAAGCGATCTATGCCATTTTTATTGCAGCGCTACTTGACGGTTTAGATGGTCGAGTTGCTCGAGCGATTGGTGCACAAAGCGCTTTTGGTGAACAATATGATTCTCTATCAGACTTGTTAGCTTTTGGTGTGGCTCCAGCAATGCTGATGTATAGCTGGAGTTTGCATGATTTGGGGCGTATTGGATTAGCATGCTGTTTTGTTTATACAGCCTGCGCAGCCTTCCGTTTAGCACGTTTTAATGTGCAAATTGGAGTTGTTGATAAGCGTTATTTTATCGGTATTGCAAGTCCACTCGCTGCTATTATCATTATTTCACTTGTCTGGGTGGCTCGCGACTATCCTTTCATTTTTGACTTACGTGATATTGCGATTAAAACTATTAATGCCGTTCTTATGGTTGTTGTGGGATTACTCATGATTTCCAATATTAAATACTATTCTTTCAAACAGATGGACCGTAAACGCGTTCCTTTTGTAGTTATGTTGCCAGTAGTACTGATTTTTGCGGCAATCACTTATAATATTCCAATGGGCATTTTGACCGTTTCGATTATCTATGCCCTCTCTGGTTTTGTTACAACTCTATTGGCACGCAAGAGTAATGAAACAATAAAAACATAAAATAGAAGAGGTTCAGTATGCCTAAGTTGATAAGTCAAATTAATCAATTACAGCAGCTGGGCCTTAATGCTAAAGAGGGGGTTGTTTATCAACCTTCTCGTGGCTTTTTTAAAATTGTTTATCAAGGCTTGATTCTTCCAAATTTACCAACCCCGCTTCGTTATTTTAATTACATTAGTTTGGTAGGACAGCCGCGGATCCCCCTTTGTTATAACACTCACAGCATTACAACTTCGGCAATCGACACTGCAACTGTGCTCGTCAGTAATAGCCAACATAGCGTGGGACATTTAAAAACATATTCTATTCGTCGCCAATGTCAGTTCGATTCGAGCCTCTATCAGTTTGATAAAATAGATGTGATTCAATGGCAAATTCCAACGATTCGCCTTCAGCGTTTAGACCCCGAAATGGGTTGTGATCTTTTGATTCAAGTCCCAGAGAATATTTCTAATGCCTCTGCATTACAGTGGGGCGTTTCTGACTACTGGTCAACACTGTGTGTTTGTGAGGGAGAAATTTTTTATAAAGGGCAAAAATATAAAATTGAAGGATTGGGGCGATTTAAACACGCAAGGGCTCTGCATTTACCGTTCTTATCTTTATGTTTCTATACATGCCAAATTATTAATTTGAATGAGACGACACAGCTTACATTCCTACAAATAAGAAATCAGTGGAATATTATTTTATGCTCAAGACTAGAAATACAAGAATTTGGGAAACCTGTTGAAAGCTTTACCGAAGATGTAAATTTACATATTCATCGGGTTTATCCAAAAGTTAAAACACCGAATGGTAAAGAGATGTATTTGCCACGAGAATTTTCTTGGCAGTGTAAGAAAAATGGAAAAATAATTTTTGAACTATATGCACAAAGCCGCGGTGACTACAAGTTTGGATTGGCCGCAGGATATGTGGGAAGCTTTCAATATCAATTAAGCTGGAATGAACAGTGTCTACAAGGTGAAGGTGGATATTGTGAATATATTGATTGTCGGCCACTTAGATGGCAAGAAAAGAATCAAGATGAGAAAATTTTAGATAAATTGATGCTTTTACAACCATGTTTATATAAAAAATGACTATTTTTATCATTTTTGATTAAAAAGCGAACTGTTGTTGCACTAATATGAAAAAAGGGGTTGCAAAGGGATCTTAATGGTCTATAATGCACATCCATCGGCGGTGATGTAGATAGAAACTTGTTGAAAAACAGTTACTTGTGATTAA
>NZ_JAHPTU010000026.1:0-25410 GCF_025514355.1 Acinetobacter sp. WU_MDCI_Abxe161 | reverse complement strand
GGCGTGATAGCTCAGTAGGTAGAGCAACGGATTGAAAATCCGTGTGTCCCCAGTTCGATCCTGGGTCTCGCCACCATATTCAAAAAGCCCTATACATTAACGTATAGGGCTTTTTTCATGTCTATCTATTTGCCCCAACACATCGTTAATTCATTTGTGTATAAATCCCGTTTTATCCACAAGTATGATTACTTATCCCCAAGCCCAAATCGGTTTTCTTAATAGCGAAAAAGAAAGTGTGGACTAGGTGCGCTAGTCGGGTGGATTATCGCTAATAAGTCGTTTTCCTAAACACACTGCTTCTACTTCGTCATAGCCAAGCTGTTCATAAAAGTTCAGTACATTTAAATTGTCTTTACGGACGAGTAATTGTAGTTTTGGGCAACCGCGGGCAATTAAGCGCTTTTCAAGCTGCTGAACGAGCGCTGTAGCGATTCCTAAGCGTTGTTGATGGGGATGAACAGCTAAATAGTTAATCCAGCCTCTATGACCGTCGTAGCCACCCATAAGCGTGCCAATCAGTTGCTCGTCTTTAATCGCAACCAAAAACAAATCATCCTGTTGTGAGACTTTCCTGAAAATATCGGTTTCAGGATTATTCCAAGGGCGGGTCAGGCCACAGCTTTCCCATAAAATAACGACATCATCCAGATCTGCATTTGTAAATTGACGAATAATAAACATATGGATTTCTACTTTTTGTTTTGATGTGCTGAAAAGATAAAATAAAAATTAGGACTTGAGCAGTATTTTATTAATAATTTAAACAAATAAAAAAGCACCCCCGAGGGAGTGCTTGAATTCAACCCGTGATTTAAGCTGATTTTGCAACTGGTTCTGCTTGAAGCATTTGGCCTGTTTCTTCGAAGTTTGCATGCCAAGACAATGCTTCACGAAGTAAGTGAGGAGTATGTCCACCTTTAGCACATGCACGATCAAAATAGTCATTCAATGCATCACGATAAAGTGGGTGTACACAGTTATCGATAATAGCGCGAGCACGCTCACGAGGTGCTAAACCACGTAAGTCTGCTAAACCTTGCTCTGTCACTAAAATATCAACGTCGTGTTCACTATGGTCAACATGGCTCACCATCGGCACGATAGAAGAGATGTCGCCGCCTTTAGCAATTGATTTAGTCACAAAGATTGCCAAGTGTGCGTTACGAGCGAAGTCACCTGAACCACCAATACCGTTCATCATTTTAGTACCGCATACGTGAGTTGAGTTCACGTTACCGTAAATATCAAACTCAAGTGCAGTGTTAATGCCGATAATACCTAAACGACGTACCAATTCAGGGTGGTTAGAAATCTCTTGTGGACGGAGCACTAATTTGTCTTTGTAAGCTTCGATATTGCCAAAAACTTTTTCGCCACATTTTGCAGAAAGGGTAATTGAGCTACCAGAAGCAAATTTCATTTTGCCTGCATCAATGAGTTCAAAAGTACAGTCTTGTAGTACTTCTGAGTACATAATGAGGTCTTCAAAATCAGAATCTTTTAAACCTGTTAATACAGCGTTGGCAATAGAACCAATCCCTGCTTGTAATGGACCAAGATTTTTTGGTAAACGGCCTTCTGCAACTTCTTTGTTAAAGAAAGCAATAAGGTGGTTTGCAATGCCTTGAGTCTCATCATCTGGAGGAGTTACTGTTGATGGTGAGTCATGTGTATCGTTAAATACAATACCTACAATTTTTGCAGGATCGATTTGGATTGCTGTTGTACCAATACGCTCATCCACTTTAGTTAATGGAATTGGAGTACGTGTTGGACGGTAAGTCGGAATATAGATGTCGTGTAAACCTTCAAAGCTTTCGCTTAAAGAGGTGTTGATTTCAACAATAACTTTTTCGGCAAAAATAGCAAAGCTTGCAGAGTTACCAACTGAAGTTGTTGGAATGATGCCGCCATCTTCAGTAATCGCAATTGCCTCAATCACCGCAACGTCTGGACGTTTAAGTTGCTGGTTACGCATTTGCTCAACAGTTTCTGATAAATGTTGATCGATAAACATAACTTCGCCGTTGTTAATCGCACGACGTAAAGTGTTGTCTACCTGAAATGGCATACGACGAGATAAAACACCTGCTTCCGTGAGTTGTTTGTCTAAGTCATTACCTAAGCTAGCACCCGTAATTAACGTGATTTTTAACGGATTTTTCTTTGCATGCTCTACAAGTGCTTGTGGAACAGCTTTAGCTTCACCGGCACGAGTAAAACCACTCATACCAACGGTCATTCCATTTTCGATGAATTGCGCAGCTTGTTCAGCACTGATGACCTTGTCATGAAGAGAAGCTAGGCGAATACGACTTAAAGACATTGGACATCCTCAATATTGTCAAAACATAGGGGATTTTAGCTATGAAAAATTGAAAAGTGCATAGGTGTTAGGCTAAGGTCTAATTTTGTAAATAAATGGCGGTATAAATTATATTTATGGTTTTTATTTAATTGATTTCTATTGCTTTTATTTATCATTAAAACAAGGCTTTTAATTACTAATTGCTCAAATTAAAAGCGCTCACTTAAAGTTTGTTTTATTTTTTCTAATGGATTGGTCGTGGTATTTTCTTCAGTGCTTGGTTTTGGGATTGGTAAAGAAATAATAACTTCTAAACCACCTTGTTCACGGTTATGAATTTGAATCTCACCATGATGGATATCAACAATACGTTTAACAATCGCAAGCCCCAGACCACTACCTTGAATCGTTCTTGCTGAGTCTCCGCGAACAAAAGGTTGCATCAACTCTTCAATTTGATCTGCTGGAATACCTTCACCATGATCAGCAACGGTAATTAAAATATATTCATTTTCAACTTTTGCACTGAGCTCAATTGGTTCAGCACCGTATCGTTTTGCATTATTAATCAAGTTGGCAATCAATCTTTTTAAAGAAAGACTACGTGCCGGAATAATAGGCACATCCTGCATTTCGAATTGAATATCGAGAGGTTTAAATTGCACAACTAATTCTTGCAAAAGAATATTGATATTGGTGTCTTTCAATTCCTCATCCGAACCATCGCGCATATATGAAATGAACTGATTAAGAATTGCATCCATATCATCTACATCGTAGACCAAGCCTTCACGTAAAAACTCATCAGGCAGCATCTCTGCTGTTAAGCGTATGCGTGTAAGTGGGGTGCGTAAATCATGTGAAATACCCGCCAACATAATACGTCGTTCACGTTCAGTCTGATCGAGTGTATAGACCATGCGATTAAAGGCTTGGTTTACTTGACGAATTTCTAGTGGTCCATGATTGGTATCAAGGTAAGGCGCTGTTCCAGATTTACTATATTCATTGGCAGCATTCTGCAAACGACGTAGAGGGCGGTTCATCTGTCTGACCAAAATCAAAATAATGATAGCTGACAGTAATGGAACACCCACAACCCAACCCACTAAAAGCTCAGGGCTGTAGTTGGCATAGGTTTTTAAAGGCTCACGAACCCAGTTTCCATGCATTTCAGGAGTTTGAATCCAAATGCGTGGGCTCGGTTTAAACTGGAAGTAGACGGTAACGTCTTTAGTCCCGATCTCATTTGCAAGTTTTTCTTCAACCTGATTGGTAAAAAACTCGGCAATAACCTTGTCTCGAACACTAGGATATTCTTTAGGGTTTGTAACGTATTCGATACCGACTCGATTACGTAACCATGCATCCACATCTACTTCATTTTCACGATGAAAAATTCGTATATCAGGATTGTTGACGAGTTCAAGTTCAACAGCAAGGTAACGTGCATGTTGTTGAATTTCAGGTAAGTAAAGAGTGCGCCAAAAGAACCATAACGACATAAATAAGCTAAAGAACACCACCAGCAGTACCAGAATAGTGGTACGCATGGCAGCAGAACGTGGTTTTATTTTGTCGAGAAAACGTTCCCATCGAGTCCGTTTACGTTCTGAGTAGGTAACGTAATCAGTAAAGTTCTGTGGGGCGATTGGTTCTAAACTCACTCTATCTTATCTCAAGCTTATTCAGCACCATCTGGAACGAATACATAGCCCACACCCCATACAGTTTGGATGTAACGTGCACGTGCAGGGTTATCTTCAATTAAACGACGTAGGCGTGAGACTTGAACGTCAATTGAACGTTCCATTGCGCCCCATTCACGGCCACGCGCTAAGTTCATAAGTTTATCGCGTGTTAACGGTTCACGTGGGTGTTGTACCAATGCTTTTAATACTGCAAATTCGCCAGTTGTTAAGGTAACAATTTGTCCTTCGCGTGTCAGTGTACGAGTAGACAAGTCTAAAGACCATGGACCAAAGCTTACTACTTCAACTTGTTGGCTTGGTGCACCCGGAACTTCACGAACTTGACGACGTAATACTGCACGGATACGTGCTAAAAGCTCATTTGGATTAAATGGTTTTGGCAAGTAGTCATCTGCACCAGCTTCAAGACCGGCAATACGGTCTGAATCGCTACCGCGTGCTGTTAACATGATGATTGGCGTATCAATATTTGATTGGCGTAAACGACGGCAAATACTTAAACCATCTTCAACCGGTAACATAAAGTCGAGTACGATCAGTGAAAATAACTCACGTTGTAATAAACGGTCCATTTGTGAAGCATCATGGGCAGTTTTTACAACAAAGCCTTTATCTTCCAAAAAACGTTGCAAGAGGGTACGTAAACGCACATCGTCATCGACTACTAAAATACGTTCGACACGATCCGTTTCGTTGTGTACGGTTTCAGGATGTTCAGCAGGTACAACTAAACTCATGATGTACTCCCTTTTAAAGTCATAATTTATATATTATTGGGTCGGATAGGCTTATTGCCAACAAGCCCTCAGTATAATGCTGATGTTCTTGTTTAGACTATGTATCAATTTGCTCAAAATTACAATTTTCAAGGTGGTTTGAAACCAAAAAACAACATCTTAAGCCCATAATTTAGCAAAGACCGCTTAGAAAAAACAAATAGTTAAATTTTCAATGATTTTATAATCACTCAAGAGCAATAAAACATTGTTTTAAATAATTTATTTAAAAAAATCTTAACACCCCTCTATAGGGTTCTTAATAGTTGAATTGAGCAAATAAGCAAATTCGATAAGAAATTACGAGAATAAAACAGTGATCAACCTCAATATTTCATCTTTTGGATGAGGTATCAATATGATCATTTTCTCGTAAATTATATTAAATTTTTGTCACATTTATGACATAAGTCATACGTTTGTATTTTATAAAGATTAAAAGGCTGAGTTCAGTATTCATTTTTTCATACTTAAACGCCTGTTTTTTTGTGCTCTAGTCGTCGAAAAAAGTATAAATATTCAGAGTCAATACAAAAAAACGTTTTGAATACGCAAACAAGTGTGGATTTTATGGGCTTGGTCTTTATAATCAGTGCTTTTAAACTTTATCCTTGTGGGATCAAACACGATGACTGACTTAGTTCAGCAGTTGGCAAGTGAACTTGCCGTACGTCCAAACCAAGTAGAAGCTGCCATCCGCTTAATTGACGAAGGTGCCAGTGTTCCATTCATTGCCCGTTACCGTAAAGAAGTAACACAAGGTTTAGATGATACGCAGTTACGCCAATTAGATACTCGTTTAGCGTATTTACGTGATTTATATGAGCGCCGTGAAAAGGTTATTCAGTCATTGCAAGAACAGAATAAATTGAGTGATGACTTGTTGGCGCGGGTGAATGCAGCCGAAACAAAAAATGCTTTAGAAGAAATTTATGCACCGTATCGTCCTAAGCGTACAAGTAAGTCTTTTAAAGCAAAAGAAGCAGGTCTAGGACCGATTGCTGAAAAAATTATTGCAGAACAAGTTGACCCGACAGAAGCATTAGCTGGTTTTAGTCATGAAGACTATCCAGATGTTGAAAGTCAGTTAGATGCGATTCAGCATATTCTAATTGATGACTGGGCACAAAATATTGCGCTGACTACAGAATTAAAAGCAACTTTTGCAAAAACTGCAGTTTTAAAAAGTACAGTTGCTTCTGAAGAAAAGAAAGAAGTCGGTAAAAAATTCCGTGATTACTTTGAATTTTCTGAAGGTTTAAACAAACTACCTTCACATCGTTTATTGGCGATGTTGCGTGGTCGTCAAGAAAATGTATTAGGTTTAAAAGTAGATGGTGAAGATGATGCACCATTGGCACGTATCGAAACTGAATACAACCTTGAGCAAATTCAGCCGCAAGCACGTCAGGACTTCTTAAAGCAAACTGCTAAATTGTTCTGGTTGGGTAAAGTTCGCCCTCAAATCGAGCATTCATTGCTGACAGAGAAGCGTCTTACTGCCGAAGCAGAAGCAATGCAGGTATTTGCTGAAAATCTTCGTCATTTATTATTATCGGCACCAGCGGGTAGCCGTACTACTTTAGGTGTTGATCCTGGCATTCGTACAGGCGTGAAACTCGCAGTCGTGAGTGACTCAGGCGATGTACTTGCTCACAGCACGATTTATCCATTTGCGCCTAAAGAAGACAAAGAAGGTTCTATTGTTGAGCTTGCACGTTTATGCCGTGAATATAATGTAGAGCTTATTGCCATTGGTAACGGTACAGCTAGCCGTGAAACTGAAGCTGTCGTGGCTGAAATGATGGCTGCAAATACAGATCTTAAATTAACACGTGTGACTGTAAGTGAAGCGGGTGCATCTGTTTACTCTGCAAGTGAGCTTGCGGCGGCAGAACTTCCAGAGCTTGATGTTTCAATTCGTGGTGCAGTGTCGATTGCTCGCCGTTTACAAGACCCACTTGCTGAACTTGTTAAGATTGATCCGAAATCAATTGGCGTAGGTCAATATCAACACGATGTGAATCAAACTGGTTTGGCTAAAACACTTGATGCGGTAGTTGAAGACTGTGTGAACGCGGTTGGTGTTGATGTAAATACCGCTTCTCCAGCAATCTTGGCTTACATTGCAGGTTTGAATAAAGCCATTGCACAGCAAATTGTTGAATATCGCAAAGAGCATGGTCGTTTTGATAACCGTCAAGCTTTGAAAAGTGTACCGCGTTTAGGCGAGCGTACTTTTGAACAAGCAGCTGGTTTCTTGCGTATCCAAAATGGTTCTGAACCTTTAGATGCTTCTGCTGTTCACCCTGAAAGTTATGGTCTTGTTGAGAAAATTGTTGCAGCAAAAGCCACAACTGTGAAAGACATCATTGGTAATACCGAAATCATTCGCCAAGTAAAAGCTGATGAATTTGTTGATGACAAATTTGGTTTGCCAACAGTTCAAGACGTATTAGCTGAACTTGAAAAACCGGGCCGTGACCCACGTCCAGAGTTCCGTACTGCTAAATTCCGTGAAGATATCACTGAAGTGGGCCAATTAACTGAAGGTATGCAGCTTGAAGGCGTGATTACCAACGTCACAAACTTTGGTGCCTTTGTTGATATTGGTGTTCATCAGGATGGTTTAGTTCATATTTCTGAATTAGCGAATGAGTTCGTTTCTGATCCGCATAAAGTTGTAAAACCAGGCCAGATCGTACAAGTGCGTGTTATGCAGGTTGATGCTGAACGTAATCGCGTGAACTTAAGTATGCGTGCCGAAGGTTCTGCACCTGTAAAAGCACAGCGTCCACCACGCCGTGAGCAAAATAACGAACAACGTTTTGAACGTAAGCCTCAAGGTAAACGTCCTCAACCACGTAAAGATCAAGCTGAACGTCCTCAGCGTAACAAGCAAGAAAAACCACAAGAACAAAAGATTGGTGGTTTAGGTGCATTGTTATTACAAGCAGGAATTAAAGGTTCTAAATAAGAGCCTTTAAAATGATAAGAAGCCTCCATTCGGGGGCTTTTTTATTAATGAAGTAAGATTTTTTAACAGGCTTTAAAGAGCAGTTAAGAAAAAAATCGCAGTCGTAAAGATGAGGTGAATCTTAAGATCAACAAATCGTTGTTAAATACACAATTAAATACACAACGTTATAGCATAACTAAACTTTAATGAGATTCAGTTGTCCGACATCATCAACCCAGCCTTGAAGCATTTATTCTCTTTCAGGCTGTAATAGTACAACTTTGCTTATTTCTTTTTATTATAAATGGTTGTTTTATGTCGGTTTTAAACCTGAAAAATAGATTTCATTTAAAAGACCTCTTATCCGGAGTTGTCGTATTCCTCGTCGCATTACCGCTGTGCTTAGGTATCGCTTTAGCCTCAGGTGCTCCCATCATCTCTGGTATTATTGCAGGTATTGTGGGCGGCATTATTGTGGGTTTACTCAGTGGTTCCCACATTAGCGTTGCAGGCCCAGCGGCAGGGCTGACTGCCGTAATTCTTGTACAGTTAGAACAACTAGGCGGCAATTATGCCGCCTTTTTATTATGTATTATTTTTGCAGGTGTCCTACAAATTCTATTTGGGTTATTCAAGTTAGGTTTTTTTGCCAACTTTATTCCAAATAATGTCATTTTAGGATTACTCGCTGCTATTGGTGTCATTCTAATTGCGACACAATTGCCTTACCTGTTCGGACTTTCTGATTTTTCATGGAAACAGGTTTGGACTTCAACACCAGACGCATTCCTTCAACGTTTTGATGGCGGAGCGGCACTGATTGGTTTGCTCAGTTTATTCCTAATTTTAGCGTGGGATAGTAGTCCGCTAAAAAAACTAGCTTTACCTTCGGCTTTAATTGCAGTTGTGCTAGCAGCAGTTTTAAATTTTGTGTTAGTAAGTACAGGCTCTGCATGGGCAGTGCAAATGGATAATCTCATTCAGTTACCGAATATCTTACAAGCACCCGAAGAAGTATTAATTTTTCCTGATTTTAGCTATTTAGCTGAGCCTATGATTTACACAGGTGCCATTACGCTCGCTGTTGTAGCATCTTTAGAAACATTATTGAATCTAGAAGCGGCAGACAAGATCGATCCTCAAAAACGTTCTTCTCCTCCTAACCGTGAACTCTGGGCACAAGGTACAGGTAACATCATTTCGGGCTTAATTGGTGGAATGCCTGTCACCTCAGTGATTGTGCGTAGTTCAGTGAATGCAAATACAGGTGCGCGTAGTAAATGCTCTACCATTATTCATGGGGTATTGTTGCTGCTAGCAGTTTTGTTCTTCGTACCATTAATGAACATGATTCCTCTGTCTGCATTGGCTGCGATCCTCATCCTGACAGGCTTTAAGCTTACCCATCCAAAACTATTTAAACAGCTTTATCAAAAAGGTTGGAAACAGTTTCTGCCTTTTATTATTACCTTAGTTGCAATTTTGCTGACTGATCTTTTAATGGGAATTTTAATTGGCCTATTCACCAGTAGTGCTTTTATTCTCTATGGTAATTTTAATAAAGGTATTCGTGTTTATAGAGAGAAGCGCTTACATGGCGTAGTTACTCGTATTGAACTCCCATCACAAGTGACCTTTCTTAATCGTTCTGCACTTATTTCAGCCTTGGAACATGTGCATAAACACCAACAACTCATTATTGATGCGACTCAATGTGATTCGATTGATCCTGATATCTATCAAGTTATTCAAGATTATCAAAGTGAAACTGCTATTAAACGCCAAGTAAATCTTAAACTTGTCGGGTTTAAGCAGCACTATCAAGATGTTGATGATGCGGTACTTGATATTGATATTAGTACGCAAGATTTGCAACAAAAGCTGAGTCCTCAACAGGTGGTAAATTTACTGAAGGAAGGAAACGAGCGCTTTGTAAAAAATGAACGTCTTCAACGCGATATTTACCGACAAATTCGTGTGACTGCAGATGAAGGACAGCACCCGATTGCAGCCGTGCTTGGTTGTATGGATTCACGTGCTCCTACGGAAATGATTTTTGATGTGGGTATTGGCGATCTGTTTAGTTTACGAATTGCAGGTAATATTGCTGGGCAAAAAGTATTGGGTTCACTTGAGTTTGCTTGTCAGGCTAAAGGTTCTAAAGTCATTGTTGTTTTAGGTCATACCGATTGCGGTGCGGTGACAAGTGCATGTCAATTGCGTTTAGAGCAAAAGCAAGTGTCTGATGTAAAGGAAATGCCACACATTCAATATGTGCTTGGGCCATTAATGCATTCGGTTGATAGCGTATATGACATTATGCAGCCACGTGAATTAGGTAATGCTTTTATCAGTCAAGTCACAGCAATGAATGTTCACTACAACATCCAGTATATTATTAATAACAGCAGTGTGCTTAAAGATATGGTGGATCGAGGTGAGATTGTAGTTGTGGGTGCAATTTACGATGTAAAAACAGGGCACGTTCAGTTTCTTGATTAATTGCTTCTTTAGTTAAAAAAAGCGCCTTATTTAAGGCGCTTTTTATTCGTTATGTGATTAACTCAAAATTACCAGTGTTCACCTGGGAAAATGCGTGCATATGCTTTTTGTGCCCAGTTTAATTTCTCAGTTTTTTCACCTTTTGCTGCATCTGAACTTGGGAACAAACGGAAACCAATCGACATAAACATATTATTGATGCCTGGCGCTACAGAATAAGTCATTGAAGCTAAGCGACCTAAGTTAGTTGCCATACGTTTTGGACGTTTCACAATTGCATAAGCAATTAAGTCAGCAGCCTGCTCAGGTGAAAGTGTTGGTACATATTTATAAATTTTAGTTGGTGCAATCATTGGGGTACGAACCAATGGCATATAAATTGAAGTAATTGCAATTTTGTGTGCATGAACTTCGGCCGATAGACAGCGGCTAAATGCATCAAGAGCAGCTTTAGATGCGACATATGCAGAGAAGCGAGTTGCGTTTGCTAAAACACCAATCGAGCTAATATTAATAATTTGTCCATCTTTACGCTGAATCATATGCGGCAAAATATTGAGAACTAGACGAACTGCACCAAAATAATTTAATTGCATCGTGCGTTCAAAGTCATGAAAACGATCATAAGATTCATGTACGGCACGGCGAATAGAGCGACCTGCGTTATTAATTAAAATATCAATGTGATCAACAGTCGCTAAAATTTCTTTAGATACTTGGTCAATCATTTCCATATCGTTGAGATCACATGGAAAAATTGATGCCTTACCGCCACGGCTTTCAATATCTGCTTTCACTTCTTCCAGAGTTTCTTGAGTACGGGCAACCAATAAAACATGGGCACCAGCATCAGCAAGTTTATTTGAAATCGTTAATCCGATTCCACTCGAGGCGCCTGTCACTAAAATGACTTTATCTTGTACCTTTTCCTGGAACAGAGCTTCTAATTTTTTATTCACAGCATTTTACCTAAGTAGGGGCAGGGACTATTTATTCCGGTATGTAATTTTTATTTTTACAACCGTAGGTTCATCCAGATGAACTCATAAATATTGTGCTTATCTTAATAGATGTTTAAAAATTGTCTAGTCTGTAAATATATGAAATTTAACAATTTATTTAGAGTAAAAACTCTAAAATACGATCTTAATCCATTAATTATTTTAGTCCTATAATAAATGAACAAACAAAAAAGCCTCTATTTCCAGAGGCTTGTTGAATAGTTTAAAAGTTATACAGTTGAAAGTGCTTGTTCTAAATCGGCAATTAAGTCATCAATATGCTCAATTCCAATTGAAAGACGTACCATATCTTCACTTACACCAGCAGATTTAAGTTCTTGTTCATTGAGCTGGCGGTGAGTTGTGGTTGCAGGATGACACGCCAAACTTTTTGCATCACCAATATTGACCAGACGAGTAAATAGCTGAAGGGCATCGATGAATCGAGTACCACCTTCACGCCCATCTTGCACACCGAAAGATAAAATTGCAGAGGGTTTACCTTGTACATATTTTTGAGCAAGTTGATGCTGTGGATGATCTTTTAAACCTGCATAGTTGACCCATTTTACTTTTGGATGAGTCTGTAAATATTCCGCAATTTTTTGGGCATTTTCAGTATGGCGTTCCATTCGGAGATTTAGAGTTTCTAGACCTTGTAAAATCAAGAAAACACTCAGCGGGCTAATAGCTGCGCCCGTATTTCGTAAAGGTACAACGCGAGCTCGGGCTATATAAGCAGCTTCACCTAATACTTCGACATAATTAACCCCGTGATAACTTGGGTCAGGCGTGTTCAAAACTTTAAAG
Organism: Acinetobacter sp. WU_MDCI_Abxe161; assembly: GCF_025514355.1. Classification (NCBI taxonomy): domain Bacteria; kingdom Pseudomonadati; phylum Pseudomonadota; class Gammaproteobacteria; order Moraxellales; family Moraxellaceae; genus Acinetobacter; species Acinetobacter sp. WU_MDCI_Abxe161. The sequence continues at coordinate 13,339 of NZ_JAHPTU010000026.1, read as the reverse complement.
CGTTCTGGATATTTACCCCAAGGGAATTTGCCACTATCGACAATCGCGCCACCAATACTATTACCATGCCCACCAATATATTTGGTAAGAGAATGAATAACGATATCGGCACCATATTCAAATGGTTTTAATAAAGCAGGGGTGGCAACAGTATTGTCGACGATAACAGGTACACCATATTCATGTGCAATTTTTGAAATTGCTTCTAAATCGATAATATTTCCAAGCGGATTACCAATCGATTCAACAAAAACAAGTTTAGTTTTATCATCAATTAAATTACGTAAGCTTTCTGGTTGTTGGTAATCAAAAAAGCGAACTTCAATACCTTGTTTTGGTAATGTGTGGGCAAATAGATTGTACGTCCCGCCATATAAAGTTGAAACTGAGGCAATGTTGTCTCCTGCTTCTGTAATAGTTTGGATGGCATAGGTAATTGCTGCCATTCCAGAAGCCAAGGCTAACCCACCAATTCCACCTTCAAGTGCAGCAAGGCGTTCTTCAAGTACAGTAGTGGTCGGGTTCATAATCCGGGTATAAATATTGCCCTGAACTTTTAAATCGAAAAGGTCGGCACCGTGCTGTGTATTATCAAATGCATAAGAAGTCGTCTGATAAATAGGGACCGCAACTGCTTTTGTTGTCGCTTCGGGTGAGTAGCCTGCGTGAATGGCTAAGGTTTCATCTTTATAAGTCATGATTACTTCATCTTCGTGAGTTAAATATTGAGCGAGTCTAGCTTAAAAGTTAAATAGAAAATTGCAGAAATTCTGGTTTGTTTTCTAATTTTAGGAATAAAGATAGAAAAATATACGCTGAAACGCTGTATAAATCTTATACATAAACATTTTGCAACTTATTGAAAAAGAAAATTGTTTGATAAATCCGTACGATGGAAATCATAACTTCAAGTTGTTGGGGTTTTCAGCGTATAATACGCGCGATTATTTATCGCTTATGCGATGTATTGGTTTTTCAATTGAGGAGTCCTGCGTGGCCCAATATATTTATACGATGAACCGAGTGTCTAAGATGGTTCCGCCAAAGCGCGAAATCTTAAAAGACATCTCTTTATCATTTTTCCCGGGTGCCAAAATTGGTGTACTCGGTTTGAACGGTGCAGGTAAATCTACCTTGCTTCGTATTATGGCTGGCGTAGATAAAGATTTCTCTGGTGAAGCTCGTGCACAACCTGGAATTAAAATCGGCTATTTAGAGCAAGAGCCGCCACTTGATCCAACTAAAGACGTTCGTGGTAACGTTGAAGATGGCGTACGTGAAGCTTTAGATGCTTTAGAACGTCTTGATCAGGTATTTGCAGAATATGCAGACCCGGATGCTGATTTTGATGCACTTGCAAAAGAGCAGGAAAAATTAGAATCAATTATCCATGCTTGGGATGCGCACAACCTAAACAACCAGCTTGAAATCGCGGCAGATGCCTTGAACCTTCCAGCTTGGGATGCTGATGTAACTAAGCTTTCAGGTGGTGAACGCCGTCGTGTAGCACTTTGCCGTTTATTGCTTTCAAAGCCAGACATGTTGCTTCTTGACGAACCGACGAACCATTTGGATGCAGAGTCTGTATCTTGGTTAGAACGTTTCTTGAAAGATTTCCCTGGCACAATCGTTGCGATTACGCATGACCGTTATTTCTTAGATAACGTGGCCGAGTGGATCTTGGAGCTTGACCGTGGACACGGTATTCCTTACCAAGGTAACTACTCTTCTTGGTTGGAACAGAAAAATGCTCGTTTAGAACAAGAGCAGAAACAAGAAGAATCTTTTGCTAAAGCATTGAAAAAAGAACTTGAATGGGTTCGTTCAAATGCGAAAGGTCAGCAAAAGAAAAACAAAGCGCGTATGGAGCGTTTTGAAGAGCTCAACTCTAAAGAATTCCAGCAACGTAATGAAACGTCTGAAATCTACATTCCACCTGGCCCTCGTTTGGGTAATAAAGTTGTGGAAGTGGAAGGTATCAGCAAATCATTTGACGGCCGCGTATTGTACGAAAACTTATCGTTTACTGTACCTCCAACAGCAATTGTAGGTATTGTTGGTCCAAACGGTGCGGGTAAAACGACTTTATTCCGGATGATGACTGGCGAACAGCAACCTGATACAGGTACTGTGACTTTAGGTGAGTCAGTTAAAGTAGCTTACGTAGGTCAGATTCGTGACACCCTAGACAATAACAAAACTGTTTGGGAAGAAGTATCGGGTGGTTTAGATATCTTGAAAGTGGGCGATTATGAAATTGCTTCACGTGCTTATATCGGCCGCTTTAACTTCAAAGGTCAAGATCAGCAAAAACGCGTAGGCGAATTGTCTGGTGGTGAGCGTAACCGTTTACAACTTGCGAAAATTTTACAGCAAGGCGCAAACGTTATCTTACTGGATGAGCCATCAAACGACTTGGATATTGAAACTTTACGTGCGCTTGAGGATGCAATTCTTGTGTTCCCAGGTACAGTAATGGTGGTATCGCATGACCGTTGGTTCCTTGACCGTATCGCGACACACATCTTGTCGTTTGAAAATGAACAGCCAGAATTCTACACAGGTAACTATGCAGAATACGAAGCGTATCGTCAGTCACGTTTAGGTGAAGACGCTGTTCAAAAACGTACTAAATACAAAAAAATTAGCGGATAATTTTTGCTAATTTAAAAAAACCAGCCTACGGGCTGGTTTTTTATTTATGAAAAAGCTAATTTACTAAAGGCTTCCTGTAAGCAGCGATCTGCATCAGGATGTCCCTGACTTGCGGCTTTTTGTAACCACTTTTCAGCCTCACTATAATTTTTATCTAGACCAAATTGTCCATTTAGATAACCAATACCCAGTTTAAATGAAGCATCTGGGCTACCACGTAAAGCTGCGCGTAAATAACACCACATGGCATTTCGGTCATTAGGAGTTATATCTAACCAATTTTGCATACGTTCATGATCTTGCTCGGCTAACTCTTCAAAGCGTAAACCTTGTTCAATCTCATCAACTGCTTGCGAATGCATATCAGCGGTTAAGTTCTCAAAAGCAAACAAGTGATTAAGCCCATGCTTGATTGATTTCATATTCATGATAGTTCTCCCTTGTTCCTCAATTTGATTGAATTGACTCACACTTTTAAGCTAGTCCCTTATATTGAAATATTATGTTTTTTTTTGTAAATAAAATATAGCGCATTTGGATGAAAACAGATGAGGTTTTAGCTTACATAAAAGTTATATCTGTTTTTACGTATAGTGAAATTGCTATAAGAATAGAGTATTCCCAGTTAAATCAAGAATTCTTTAAAACTCGAAAATAGTTTTTTATTTAATATAAGAAAATTTATAAATATCAAACAAAAGAAATTTTCTTAAACAAAAACCAGCCTATGGGCTGGTTTTTTATTTTAAGAGTGAATGAATTTATTTATTAAAGTCACCATGCAAATCTGACCAGATTAATGATGGGGCTACTGTAATTACGTCAAAGGTCATCGCAAGAGGATACAACGCCATGCGTGTTACACGTTTAAACGGATGTTTCTTGGTTACTTCATCTTTTTGTTGTAGAGCGACTGGGTAGGGAGTTGGGAGCTGCTGTTGAATCTTTTGATTATCTGCTTTTTGATAAATCTTTCCTTTAAAGCGGATTATGGTGAAAGGGTAGAAAACTTGTTTTTGATGTTCCATCGCCATAAATTGATTTTTAAACCCTAATGTATTTAAAAGTTCTTTTTGTTTTTCATCTATTTGATAAGTAGGAATATTATAACGAATCGTTATCTCGCCATGAAAATGAGTAGAATCATCCATCTCAAGTACAAGCGGTGATGGTGTCTTTAAAGTTCTCTGTTCTGCTGGAATACTTTTGATAATATTTAAAAGGTTTGAACTACCATCAGTCATTAAATAGTTATAGTCTTTCCCCACAAATACAAAACCTTGTTCTTGGTCATTTTTAACTGTTTGACCTAAGGCAATAATTTGATCATTTTTTAAAACAGTGGTTTTAATTTCAGTTGTTTCATTTGGTAAAGCGGTGGACAATAGATTCGTTGCGCAGCCAGTTAGGCCAAGGCAAATGGTTAATATCGATATAGAAAAAAGCTTGTACATAATGATTACTCAAAAGAAATTATTTTTGTCTCGTATAATGTGAGACTAAGTTCTAAATTAAAAAATGGGGATTTATGAATCGAGGTTTTGTAATTTTATTACATGCCTACTGCCTGTTATAGTGGCTCTGTTCAACTTTTTAGTTTAATGGTGCGCTTTTGCCACGTTCCGCCGTTTTTGTGTCTATCTTGTTTAGTTTGCTCATATTCCAAAGTTTATGGAATGTGGCAGCAGCATTTTGCATGCATGAAAATCAGGAAAAAGCATTACATCATTTTGGGCATCATACTACTTTGAATGTAGATCAGGCTTCACCTCATGCTCATAGTGAACAAAGCGATAAGGTAAACACTTCTCATAAAGCACCTTTAAACTTGCAAGATCATCATGACCATTTACCAACATGTTTTCATGTGGTGATGACTGAAGTTGAAAAACAAGCTCAGGCGCCTGTAGTGCATGTACATGAGCTTTCGCAAATTTATCACTGGTCAAATTCTTATCAGTCTCCGCATCTCGGTGCTCTGAAACCGCCTCCTGTTTTAACCCCGCTATAGGTGGGGTAGCCAAAAAAAGCCCACCGCATCTTATATTCATTGCGGGGCTAAAACATGTCTTTTATTTTTCAAAATCAGGTGAGCCTTGGTTGCTCATCACGTAATAACGTTAAGTTAACGTTAAAAAAAGCTGTAACGTTCTCAAGCCTGTCTATTATTGCCATGCTATTGGTTGGACAAGTAACGATGGCTCAGTCTGAGATTCAACAAGAACATTCTATCCAAAAAGCAGCGTTTAATTTTGAACAGGCACTGGCACAAGTTCAAAGCTATCAAAGTCAACAAGGCACTTGGCAAGCACAGCAGCAAATGGCTGAGGCTAATTTAAAGCAAAGTCATTTATGGGCCAACCCAAGTCTTTCCATTGAGCAAACAGGGTTCCAAAGTGATCAAGAAAAAGAACTTGCGATAGGTATTTCTCAGCCTTTAGATATTTTTGGACAACGTAAGGCTGCACAAAATTTAGCAAAAGTGGAAATATCAAAAATTGATTTGGCTGAGCAGCGTTATAAAGCTGAACTTGAATTAATTATTAAATATTTCTGGTCACAAGTGGCTTTGCTTGAGCTTGAAAAGTCTCTTGTTGGAGAACAGCTATCCGTCAGCCAAGAAAATTTACAAGCATCGGAAAAACGTTATCAAGCAGGCAGTATTGCACAAGTTGATGTAGATCGAGTGCGGATGTCTCACTTGGAAAATCAGCGTTTGTATCAACAGGTCGATTTAAAACTTCAAGTTGCGAAACAACAGTTGGTGAACTTATGGGGAGGTGGTTCAAGTCAGTTTCAGCTATTCCAAAGTCCAAATCAGTTGTGGGCGTTGGCGGCGAATGTAGAACCCAGCCAAGATGCGCAAAATAATTTATTAGAACGTGCTTTCCAGCTAGATGCTCTTGCGCAGCAAGCCAATATTCAACAGCTTAAAGCAAAAGCAAGACCGCAACCTACTGTAACTTTGGGTGTTAATAACACTCGTTCTCCAGAACAGCGTACGGATAATCAAATTCGATTAGGGGTAGAAATTCCTTTAAATCTTTTTAATCGCCAGCAATACGGAATCAAGATTACTCAGGCCAAGCAAGAGCTTTCTCAACGCCAGCAAAGCTTTTATCGACAGCAAAATAAAGCGGATATTGAAACTCTGATATCAGAGTTAAAAGGCTTACGTTTCCAGTTTAAACAACTGAATGATCAGCAAGTTCCTCTTGCTATTCAAGTTCAGCAAAAAACATTGCAAGGTTTCCGTTTGGGTAAGTTCGCCGTTACCGATGTTCAGCAAGCGACCATGCAATTGCAAGACGTGCGCCTACGTAAAGTCGAGCTATTAAAACAAGCTTGGCAAAATTCAATTGAAATTCAAAGTTTGCGTCTTGGGTTAGAACCAGAGCAAATCATGGCGAAAGATGCCTTAATGCAACTCAATCAACGTGCTTGGCAACAAAGTCAAACGTTTCCAACTCAGGCAGGAGAATAATAATGTCGTCAAATTTAAAGAAAAATTCTCAATGGCTTTGGGTAGGAATGATTGCTGCAATCACTGCGCTATTAATTGGTTTACTGGTTTTAAATTCAAAAAATAAATCTAACTCTTCCGAAGCATCGGAAGGCCACGGGCATGCTGAAGAAGAGGGCGAGGAACACCATGAAGAGGGCGAAAAACCACTGCTACTCACTGCTCAGCAAATGCAGGAACAAAATTTAAAAATTGAACAAGCTGAACTAGGTGAAGTAACTCAACTTCAAACTTATCCAGCAAAATTGGTGGTGAATACCGACCGACAAGCCCATGTCTCACCAAGTTTTAGTGGTCGTGTCGAAGCGGTATATGTTGAATTGGGGCAACAGGTTAAAAAAGGGCAGGCACTTGCAAGCTTATTGGTTCCAGATCTGGTCGATCAACAAGCCAACTTGCAAATCGCCCAGTCTAATCTTGATTTAGCGCGTCAGGACTATGAACGTGAACGTAGCTTATGGTCTCAAGGAATTTCTGCCAAACAAGATTATCAAAGAGCTTATAACGCCTATCAGCAAGCACAAATTCAGGTTAAAGCAGCTCGCTCTCGCTTAAGTGCTTTTGGGGCTGGTTCTGATTCAGCAGGGCGCTACACCTTGACCGCACCAATTGCTGGCATGGTAAGTAATAAAGATATTGTAGTGGGTGAAAACGTACAGCTAGCAGATCAGCTTTTTATTATTAATCAGCTTGATCAGTTATGGTTGGAATTCATTTTACCAAGCAATGCAAATATCAATGTACAGCCAAATCAACAGATTGAATTTAAATCTTTACAAACTGGGAATGCATTTAAAGCTCAGGTTCAAAGTTTAACAACAGAGGCCGATGCTCAAACGGGACGTTTACAAGTGCGTGCCAAGATCTTGGCAAATAACAGTGAATTGCGTCCAAACTTAATGGTTAATGTTGAGCTGAATTCTTCAGGCACAACACAAAAAGTGACCCGTGTAAAAGCTCAGGCGATTCAACAAGTCGAAGGGAAAGACGTTATCTTTACCCCAAAAATGGTTAAAACAGGCTTTGAATTTGAGCCTGTCATTGTGCAGTTGGGGCAACGTTCTAAAGATGGCCAGTGGGTCGAAGTTGTAAAAGGTATTAATCCAAGCCAGCGCTATGTGGCTGAAGGTAGCTTCTTGCTGAAATCCGAATTGGAAAAAGGAGAGGCAGAACATGGACATTAATAAACCTGAGCTACCCAAACCCGAAGGATTGTTTGATAGGGTTATTCAGTTTGCTATTCAAAATGCTATTTGGGTAATGCTCTTTGTATTGACTTGGATTGGAGTTGGGATCTGGAGTTATCAAAAGCTTCCTATTGATGCAGTTCCAGATATTACTAATACGCAAGTTCAGATTAATACTCAAGCCAATGGTTATACCGCTTTAGAGGTTGAACAGCGAATTACCTATCCTATTGAAAATGCGATGGCTGGTATTCCTAATCTGGAGCAGACTCGTTCAATTTCCCGCTATGGACTTTCCCAAGTCACTATTATTTTTAAAAATGGAACAGATATTTATTGGGCAAGACAGCTGATTAACCAACGTTTACAAGAGGCAGACGGGCAACTGCCTGAATCAGTTGATCCAGTCATGTCTCCTGTTTCAACGGGGCTGGGTGAAATCTACCAATGGGTCGTGAAAGCAAAGTCTGGTGCTAAGAAAGCAGATGGCACAGCCTATACAGCCATGGATTTACGTGAAATTCAGGACTGGATTGTGCGTCCTCAGTTGCAGCGTGTGAAAGGCGTGGCCGAAATTAACAGTATTGGTGGCTACAATAAAACCTATATTGTTTCACCTGATTTAAAACGTTTGCAGCAGCTTCAGATTTCAATTAATGAATTTCAAACTGCGCTGCAAGAAAATAATGAAAATCGCGGTGCAGGTTTTATTGAAGAAAACGGAGAGCAACTCACTGTTCGTGTGCCCGGCATGTTAAGTAGCGTTGAAGATATTCAAAACATTACTGTGAGCACCAAAAATGGGTTACCCATTCGCGTGGCTGATGTGGCAAATGTCTCTATTGGACATGATTTAAGAACGGGTGCTGCAACTTACAACGGTGAGGAAACGGTTCTTGGCATTGCCATGATGATGATGGGAGAAAATAGCCGTACTGTTGCTCAGGCGGTTGATACCAAAATTAAGGAAATTCAGCCTACATTACCTAAAGGTGTGGAAATCGAAACGGTCTATGACCGAACGAGCTTAGTAAACAAAGCAATTGCAACGGTGCAGAAGAACCTTGTAGAAGGCGCAATTCTGGTTATTGTGATTTTATTTATTTTTTTAGGAAATTTTAGAGCTGCTTTAATCACAGCCTACGTTATTCCACTTTCGATGTTATTTACCCTAACAGGTATGGCTGAGCAAAATATTAGTGCTAACCTAATGAGCCTAGGCGCGCTTGATTTCGGGATTATTGTAGATGGTGCAGTTGTTATTGTAGAGAACTGTATTCGACGTCTAGCAGAAGCACAGCATGCCCTACACCGACCTCTTACACGAGCTGAGCGATTCAAAGAAGTTTTCCTTGCAGCAAAACAGGCCCGTCGCCCACTGATTTTTGGGCAAATGATTATTTTAGTGGTCTATTTACCTATTTTTGCTTTATCTGGTGTTGAAGCCAAAATGTTCCATCCAATGGCGATGACTGTGGTGATGGCATTATTGGGTGCCATGATTCTTTCTGTGACATTTGTACCCGCGGCAGTTGCTCTTTTTGTTACGGGTGAAGTGAAAGAAAAAGAAACACGTTGGATGTTGCTTTTAAAGCAGAAATATCAAGATATCCTCGATCAGGCTTATCAACTTAAAATTGTGGTCATTAGTTTTGCATTAAGTATTTTAGTACTCACAGGTGTGTTAGCGACCCAAATGGGCAGTGAATTTGCACCGCAACTCAGTGAAGGTGATTTTGCCTTACAGCAAATGCGTTCACCGAGTACTGGGCTCGAGCAATCACTGCGAATGCAGGAAAATACTGAAAAGCTCATTTTGAAAAACTTTCCAGAGGTGAAAGCTGTTTTTGCTCGAACAGGTACAGCTGAGGTTGCAACTGATGTGATGCCGCCGAATATCTCTGATGCAGTCATTTTACTTAAACCGCATGATCAATGGCCAAACTCTAAAGAGACGCTAGCTGAGCTGCGTTCACGTATGGAAGCTTTTTTAGCGACATTACCGGGTAATAACAGTGAGTTCTCTCAACCGATTGAGCTGCGCTTTAATGAGCTAATTTCAGGGATCCGGAGTGATATTGGCGTTAAGATTTTTGGCGACGATATGCAAGTACTCAATGAGCAGGCTCAAGCACTCGCTCAGAAAGTACAAAAAATTTCAGGTGCTACTGCGGTTAAGGTAGAACAAACGAGCGGTTTGCCGGTGTTGAGTGTTGAAATTAATCGTTCTCTGGCCGCGCAATACGGACTATCTGCCAAAGCTATTCAAGATATTGTTGCTGCAAGTGTCGGTGGACAAAATGTTGGGCAGATTTTACAAGGCGATAGACGATTTGATTTTGAAATTCGCCTAGAAGACCAACAGCGTACCATCCAAAACTTAGCTCAGCTTCCGATTCAGTTGCCAAATGGTGGCCTCATCCAGCTTCAAGATGTAGCTAAAGTTGAACGTACATCAGGTTTAAATCAGGTGGGACGTGAAAATGGGAAGCGCCGTGTCATTATTACTGCAAACGTAGAAGGCCGTGACTTAGGATCATTTGTTCAAGAGTTAAGAACAACACTCGCAAAAGAACAACTGCCAGCGGGTTATTGGTTGGAATATGGCGGTCAGTTTGAAAATCTAGCTTCAGCTGCTGCCCGAATGAAAATTGTTGTTCCATTGGCGCTTGCTATGATTTTCATTCTACTCATGGCTGTATTCCATAATGTTAAAGAAAGCTTGTTGGTCTTTAGCGGCGTGCCGTTTGCTTTGTCGGGTGGTCTCATTGCCCTTTGGTTAAGAGATATTCCACTGTCTATGTCGGCTGGTGTCGGATTTATTGCCTTATCAGGTGTCGCTGTTTTGAATGGTCTAGTGATGCTGAGCTTTATTAAAGAGCTTAGAGAAAAATTTGATATTCAAACTGCAACATGGAATGGGGCGATTTTACGTTTAAGACCTGTACTCATGACCGCTTGTGTGGCTTCACTTGGTTTTATTCCAATGGCTTTGGCTACGGGAACTGGCGCAGAAGTCCAGCGGCCTTTGGCAACAGTTGTTATTGGTGGCATTTTTTCATCTACGATATTAACTTTGGTTTTATTACCAGTCATTTATCGATGGATGAATGAAGACAAGACGAAAAGCGTTGAGCATTCATAATGTCATCGATTTGAGATATCTTTTTTGATTACAAAATTTAAGTCGAAAAAGTGTTTGTAAGAGTTAAAGGTAAAGGTGTCTTCATCGTTACTTTTAACTCACCATAAAGATAAATAAAAAGGAGTCCGCAAAATGGGTGGACATCATGGTCATGATCATAGTCATGCTGTAGTGACTGAAGGTAATGCTAAAAAATTAACGATTGCTTTAGCACTTACCACGACGTTTTTAATTGTTGAGGTGATTGCAGGTTTAATCACACAAAGTTTGGCATTGCTCTCTGACGCTGCGCATATGTTTACAGATGCAGCGGCTTTAGCAATTGCTTTGGTTGCCATTCAAATTTCTAAACGCCCTGCCGATAACAAACGTACTTTCGGTTATCAGCGCTTTGAAATTCTGGCCGCTTTATTTAATGCACTCATGCTTTTTGTAGTGGCAATTTATATTTTATATGAAGCTTATATCCGCTTCTCTAAGCCACCTGAAATTCAAAGCTTGGGAATGTTGATTGTCGCGTCCATTGGTTTGGTGATTAATCTCATCTCAATGAAAATTCTCATGTCGAGTGCCAATAACAGTTTAAATGTGAAGGGGGCTTATCTAGAAGTATTGAGTGATGCGCTAGGCTCGGTAGGGGTGATTATTGGGGCGCTTATCATTTATTTCACCAACTGGTATTGGATTGATACGCTTATTGCAGTCTTGATTGGTTTTTGGGTATTACCACGGACATGGGTTTTACTGAAACAGAGCATTAATATTTTGCTCGAAGGGGTGCCGGAAGAAGTCGATATTGAGAAGCTGCGTGCCGATCTACTTTCTTTAAATGGTGTGGAGAGTATACACCAACTGAAAGTATGGGCAATTACTTCGAAAAATATTCATTTAACGGTACATCTATTTGCGCCGCAAGCTGACCGTACCAAGTTATATCAAGATGCTGTTGAAATGCTTTCTCATGAACATGGCATTGGTGAAGTGACATTGCAAATTGAAGACGATGCCGAGATCAATTGCCAGCATATTAAACAACATGCTCCACATGAACATACTGACGAAAAGCACTCACATCAGCATTAAACTGATGTGAGTTGTTCATTAGATTTCCCACTCGTTATTGCAGTCACGGCATTTCCAGTGCTTTTGTGACTGCATAAATGCTTGCATAGATAATTTGAAATCAGGCAAATCACGCCAGAACATAAAACCTGCCCCTACAGCTACAACAAAAGCAACTACTGTTGCGATTTGAAGAGAACTACCTGCACCATTGCCAAAAATCCACATAAAAATGCTAATCACTACTAAGAGCAAAAGCACAAAAATTGCAGGAATCAAGATAACCAGACTTTTAGGAACGACAGGTTTCGCGCTGTTAACGCCTTGGCTCACAGGCATAATTTTAACACTTTGACATTTAGGGCAACGATATTGCATGAGAACTCCACATTTAGTTTGAATCTATTCTAACGGAAATGTGCAGAAAGAAAAAAATTTGTAAGATATCGATGAGATGCTTTGAGTTAGCATAAAAATTACTTATGAATAAACAAAGAAATATAAAAAACTGATGATTTATCCGTACACATAAAAATTAAAATAATATTGTAGAGCATGCTAATCTACAGAAAAATGAAGTGTGATGAGCACGATAAATGAGCTTAAATACTCGTAAATAGGATGTGAAATAAATATAAAAAGGAGAAAGGGACTTGGGTCAACAAGATGACAATAAGTCGCAGCCTACAACGACAGCATCGGTTTTAGCTACCCCAGATACCGCGAAACCGTCATTATCTCGTCGATTACTGCATAAGACATTGCAACATGCCCAAGATGCAGTTGGGTTTGCGAGTGACACAACACGTAATATTGCCGGAGTTGCTGACGCGGCTTTGGATGCACTTGATCAAGTCACTACTCAGACGAGACGTGGCGTTGTGGGCATGACAAATCTGGCAGCAGGCACTGTAAGAGATATGGTGTCTGAAACCAGTGAAACAGCACGCCAAGTCGCATTGATTATGGCGCGGACATTTTTGGGGAAAAGTACCTTAACTTTGTACTTACCTGAAATATTATTAAATAATCAAATCCGAAAGCGCATTGACCGTTCTGAAATTGATGATATTAAAATCAAATGTGGCAATGATAGTTTCCAAGTCGAGATCGATGGGCATTACCATCGTTTCATGTATCGTTTGAGTTTGGATTTTAAAGTATTGGAATGTCGTATTGGGCAGGAAAAATTCTTGCGCCTACGTCAAATGGATGAGAGTCTCGACGTCCAGATTCGACATGGGGGAACCTTATCCAATTGGGCGGTACGCCGTATTGGTCGAGTAGGTTTTGAAGTCGTAAATATGTTGCCCATTCCATCACTTATTAATCATTTGATTGGCGATATTCCCGGAATCCAACGCGATGGCCACCGCATGTGGTTTATTGATCTAGAGCAAGCAGGATTTATTGACTTTATTAATAATCGCTCATGGATGGTTGAAAAGCTTTTAAGTTTGACTGATTTTAGTATTTTACCGGGCTTGAATATTTTGAGAGAAAGTCGCGAGCTTGTGCAGCAACTGGTAGATCAGTTTGAAATTAGGGGGCTTCGAGTACAGTCGGGTCGTCTTGAAGTACAAGTAGGGATTGCAGGTTAGTAGAGCATATGAAAAGCTAATTATTGATTGGCTTTTTATTTTTAAGGCAAGAAAAAAGCCACTGACGTTATGCAGTGGCTTTTTAGAATTTGGCGTCCCTACGGGGATTCGAACCCCGGTTACCGCCGTGAAAGGGCGATGTCCTAGGCCTCTAGACGATAGGGAC
>NZ_JAHPTU010000025.1:0-26294 GCF_025514355.1 Acinetobacter sp. WU_MDCI_Abxe161 | reverse complement strand
ACCCATGTGAGAGTAAGTCATCGCCAGCTCATTATTCAAACACCCCAGACTCAATGGTCAGGGGTGTTTTTTTATGCCTAAAAGTTATATTTGTGGGGAATTAAGTGGAAACTTAATTGCCAATTCTTCAAATATTAAAATTGATTCAAATTATAAAGAAATAAAGCTAATCTAAAATTATTTACCTAATTAGAAATTTAATATGCAATGGATCGTAGTTAAAACTTTCTCGTTTCCTTATGAGGCTCAAATTGCAAAGACTCAACTAGAAGCATTTGGAATTCCTGTTTATATTGAAAAGGATTTATTCCATGACAACTAAAAACCAGTTATCTCCAAAACAAATAGAGATTTTAATTGAACTATTAAAAGCTAGATTTGAAAAGAATTCACATCGCCATAAAGAAATTGAGTGGACAAATGTGCGAATAAAACTAATAGAATCACCAGAAAAATTGTGGTCATTGCAAGAAATGGAGAATACTGGGGGAGAGCCAGACGTTGTAGCATATAACCAGCAAAAAGATGAATATTTATTTGTAGATTGCTCCTCTGAAACGCCTAAAGGTCGTAGAAGTCTTTGTTATGATCGTGAGGCCTTACAATCTAGAAAAGATCATCCTCCTAAAAACAGTGCAATAGATGTAGCTCAGGAAATGGGAGTCGAACTCCTAACAGAAGAACAGTATTATCAATTGCAACAGATTGAAGAGTTTGACCTTAAGACATCAAGTTGGATTGTAACCCCAGCGGAGATTCGTAAATTAGGCGGAGCGCTTTTTGCTGATCGTCGCTATGGTCGAGTCTTTATTTATCATAATGGAGCACAATCATATTATGCTGTCCGTGGTTTTCGCTGTTGCTTAAGAGTATAGGTGTTTTACTCAAATAAAAATAATTCTGTTTGATGTTTTATGCCAAGAAAATGGAGATTCTTGCAACTTTTGATTGACGGCAAACATGACAAGATAGGTACTGGATTTAAATAAAAACTTCAGGACATTTCTAAACATGCAACTCAACCCAATTTACTATAATGAACAACATATTGCTTTTGCTGATAATGTTCGTCGATTTGTACAAAAAGAAATGGCACCTTTCGTTAATGAATGGGATGAAGCTGAGACATTTCCTAGAGAGCTTTATAGAAAGGCTGCTGAAATTGGTCTATTGGGACTAGGCTTTTCTGAAGAATATGGTGGTATTCCAGATGCAGATCCATTTTATTCATTACTGGCTGGTATCGAAATGGCAAAGGCGGGTTCGGGGGGAGTGCATATCTCGTTAATGGTACATACAATTGGTGCTCCGCCAATTCAGCACTTTGGAAGTGAGGAGTTAAAAGCTAGAGTCCTGTCAGGTATTATTTCTGGTGAAAAAATTTCTGCACTAGCAATTACAGAACCGGGTGGTGGTTCTGATGTAGCCGCATTACAAACTAAAGCCATTCGTGATGGTGATTATTATATTGTCTCTGGTGAGAAGACCTTTATTACGTCGGGAATTCGTGCAGATTACTATACAGTTGCAGTGCGTACAGATTCGACAAAAACAGGTGCTGAAGGTATTTCAATGTTGCTCGTTGATGCGCACAGTGCGGGGATCACTAAAACACCTTTAAAGAAAATGGGGTGGTGGGCTTCTGATACAGCTCATTTGCATTTTGATCAAGTACGAGTTCCTGCATCACATCTTCTTGGCAAAGAAAATGCTGGCTTTAAAGTCATAATGAATAACTTTAATATGGAGCGTTTTTTCTTAGGCGTGGTGGCTTATGGTTATGCTTTAGTCTGTTACGAAGAAGCTTTAGACTGGGCGCAGCAACGTAAAACTTTTGGTAAAAGATTAATTGATCATCAAGTGGTTCGTCATAAACTAGTAGATATGGCAACGCAATTGACCTCAACACGGGCATTGCTTGAAGAAACTGCGTGGAAAATGACTCAGCCGAAGTTACAAGGACCTGAGTTAGTGGCGCAAATTTCAATGCTTAAAAATGTTGCGACTCGCACTATGCAATTTTGTGCTGATGCAGCTGTGCAAACATTAGGTGGCATGGGATTTATGCGTGGGACTAAGTCTGAACGTATTTACCGTGAAGTAAAGGTTAATATGATTGGTGGTGGTGCTGAAGAAATTATGAAAGATTTGATTAGTAAACAGTTAGGTTATTGATTCTTACAAGGTGGTCAGTGAGCCACCTTTTTTATTTCAAAGCCATTTCCCAAACCATTTCCGTTAACTCATCAATTTTAACTTTACCCTCAGATTTATACCAAGTTACGGTCCATGAAATCGCACCACCAACTAATCTTCGCCAAATAAAGGCATCATGTTTTATTTTGCCCTGAGTGCGCAACTTTTCAATAATATCTAGCCAGATTTGCTCATATTCATTACGCATTTTTAAAAGATAATTTTGTTTTTCTTTAGACAGAGCAAACCATTCATAAACCAAAACAGCCATGGCTGCACCCGTATCTCCGGTAATTGAAAGGAGTTCAGCTTTAATCAGGGCACGTAATTGTTGTTCTGGATCGGTAGATTGAGCTGCTGCATCTTCTAAACGAGCAAGATTGTAAATAATGGTTTCTTCCATTACGTGAGCAAGGATGTCATCTTTACTTTTGAAGTGATGAAATAAGCTCCCTGATTGAATCCCAATAAATTGAGCAAGTTCGCGTACAGTGGTTTTGTCATAACCTTGTTTGTGAAATAGATAGGCAGCCCCATGTAATAAACGACCACGTGGGCTGTCATCAAAACAAGAGATATTTGGAATCTGTTCAATTGAAGTCGCAATCATACGAAAGCTAAATCCTTTATATAAAAATACTTAACGGAAAAATTTGCCAAATTTTCTTCTGTTTCCACTTAATAGTTAAGTTTGGCAGTTTTAGTCAGTTTCACAATAACATTTTGCTCTTTACAAACCAAGCGCTTGCTTGGTAATGTTGAGTGTAATTTTTAAACAAAATAATGAGAAATAAAATGGCAAGTGATCAGCAGGATGATAAGCGTGTCGTAAAAATAGGTTGTGCCTCAGGTTTTTGGGGGGATACCAATACTGCTGCTTTCCAATTAGTACATTTAGCTGATATTAATTATGTGGTTTTTGATTACTTATCAGAAATCACCATGTCGATTATGGCAAAAGCGAAAATGGTAGAGCCAAAACATGGTTATGCCTTGGATTTTGTCAGTCGGGTGATGGCGCCTCTACTTAAAAAAATTGCAGAAAAAAAGATTAAGGTCATTAGTAATGCTGGGGGTGTTAATCCATTGGCATGTCGAGATGCTTTGCAAAAAATAATTAAAGAATATGGTCTAGATCTGAGAGTTGCTGTGGTTTTAGGCGATGATCTTTTAGCACAGCATGAACAACTCAAGCAGCAAAATATTCGGGAAATGTTTAGCGGGGAAGCTTTGCCAGATCAGGTAGCGAGCAGTAATGCCTATTTAGGTGCGGTTGCTATTCGTGATGCCTTAGACTTAGGCGCCGATATTGTGATAACTGGCCGCGTTGTTGATTCGGCAGTGGTACTTGCACCCTTACTTCATGAATATCAATGGTCTTTAGATGATTACGACAAATTGGCACAAGGTTCACTGGCAGGTCATGTGATTGAATGTGGTGCGCAATGTACAGGTGGTAATTTTACCGACTGGCAATTGGTGCAGGGCTTCGACAACATGGGGTTTCCAGTCGTTGAAGTGAGTGAAGATGGCTCATTTGTTGTGACTAAACCACAGGGGACAGGAGGACTGGTATCTCCGGCAACTGTTGCTGAGCAAATTGTTTATGAAATAGGTAATCCTCAAGCATATTTATTACCCGATGTAATTGCGGATTTTAGTCAGGTGCATTTAGAGCAAGTCGGAGAACATCGAGTTCGTGTGACAGGGGCAAAAGGACAAGCACCGACTGCACAGTATAAAGTCAGTGCGACTTACCCAGATGGCTATCGGGTTTTAGTCAGTTTTTTAATTGCAGGTCGCGAAGCTCCACAAAAAGCACAAGTCATTGCCGATGCGATTTTGAATAAATGTGAGCGGGTTTTAGCAATGCGCTCAGTGCCACCTTTTAGTGAAAAATCGGTTGAAATCTTAGGGATTGAAAGTACCTATGGTGGACATGCTCAGGCATTAAATAGCCGTGAAGTTGTTGTTAAAATCGCTGTAAAACATATGTTTAAAGAAGCATGTATGTTCTTTGCATCTGAAATTGCACAGGCTTCTACAGGCATGGCTCCAGCCTTGGCAGGAATTGTTGGAGGACGTCCAAAAGCGTCTCCAGTTATTAAGTTATTTTCATTTTTAATTGATAAAAATCTGGTCAATGTCGAAATCGATTTTGAAGGCAAACGTTATCCAGTTGAGGTTCCACAAAGAATTTCTACAGAGCAATTACCTACATTAACAGCAGGCGAAAATGCAGTTTATCAAGGAGATGAAATTGAAGTTCCTTTGATTGAAATTGCACATGCCCGCAGTGGTGATAAAGGTAATCATAGCAATATCGGTGTGATTGCGCGTAAAGCAGAATATTTACCATGGATTCGTGCGGCACTGACTGAACAGGCGGTGGCAAGCTATATGCAGCATGTTTTGGATGCAGAGAAAGGGCGAGTGATTCGTTATGAGTTACCGGGTTTAAATGCACTGAACTTTATGCTGGAAAATGCTTTAGGTGGTGGTGGGGTTGCAAGTTTGCGTATTGACCCACAAGGTAAAGCATTTGCACAGCAATTATTGGATATGCCTGTCAAAGTTCCGGCACAGCTTTTAGAAAAATAAAATAAATGGAAGAAACAAAGATGAGTTATCAATCAATTTTTAGACCAGATGCTTTCGCCAATAAAGTCATTATTGTGACAGGCGGTGGCTCAGGAATTGGCCGTTGTACTGCACATGAGCTCGCTGCTTTGGGTGCACAAGTGGTGATTACAGGACGCAAAATTGAAAAACTGGAAAAGGTAAGCCGAGAAATTATAGAAGATGGTGGTTTGGTTCATTTCATTGTTTGTGATAACCGTGAAGAAGAACAAGTGAAAAATATGATTGCCGAAGTGATTGAAAAATTCGGAAAATTGGATGGTTTGGTGAACAATGCGGGCGGCCAGTTCCCCTCAGCTTTAGAGGATATCTCTGCAAATGGTTTTGACGCAGTTGTGCGTAATAACTTGCATGCGACTTTCTATTTGATGCGCGAAGCTTATAACCAATGGATGGCAAAACATGGTGGCAGTATTGTCAACATGACTGCCGATATGTGGGGTGGAATGCCGGGAATGGGACATTCTGGCGCTGCGCGTTCGGGAGTTGATAACTTAACCAAAACAGCATCGGTCGAATGGGGGAAATCTGGTGTACGTGTAAATGCGGTTGCACCAGGGTGGATTGTCTCATCTGGTATGGATAATTATAGCGGTGATTTTGCCAAAGTGATTATTCCAAGTCTTGCTGGCAATGTGCCGTTAAAACGTATGGGAACCGAGTCAGAAGTATCCTCGGTGATTTGTTATTTACTATCTGATGCTGCGGCTTTTGTGTCAGGTGTGACTTTGCGTATTGATGGCGCAGCATCACAAGGTACACGTATGTATCCACTAGGTGAGGCAACAAATAGTCAGTCTTATAACGGTTTCCACCGTGCATTTATCCCTGAAATTTTTAAAAAACAAACTGAGGAGGAATAACGATGACAATTCTTCCATCAGAGATCGCAGTAGGCAGTGAACAGTATCAAAACAATAAAGAAGTACTACTTGCTCAGTTGAATGAAGTACATGCAATTCAGCAAAAAAGTATTGAAAAGTCATATGCTGCCAAACCGAAGTTCGATAAAAAGGGCAAGATTTTGCCGCATGAACGTGTACGGTTGTTACTCGATGCCGATTCACCTTTTATTGAGCTGTGTGGTTTGGTCGGTTACAACATGCATGATGATAAAGATGGCTCTGAAGCGGGTGGCGGCGTGATTGCCGGCATTGGTTTTGTCAGCGGTGTGCGTTGTCTAGTATCTGCAAGCAATAGCGCAATTAAAGGCGGAACCATGTCACCTATGGGTGTACAAAAAACGTTGCGTTTGCAAAAAATTGCATTAGAACAAAAACTCCCACTGATTACGCTGACTGAAAGTGGTGGAGCTAATCTTAATTATGCTGCTGAAGTATTTACTTATGGCGGCATGACTTTTGCCAATCAGGCACGTCTTTCTGCAGCAGGTATTCCACAGCTTGCTGTAGTGCATGGTAATGCAACGGCAGGTGGTGCTTATCAACCTGGTCTTTCAGATTATGTCATTGCCGTGCGTAAGCAAACCGAGATGTTGCTTGCAGGTCCACCTTTACTTTTGGCTGCCACGGGCGAAGTGGCAACAGCCGAGGAATTAGGTGGGGCAGAAATGCATGCACAGATTGCTGGAACAGCAGAATATCTGGCTGAAAATGATGCTGATGGGATTCGGTTGGCACGTGAAATTTTTGAACACCTGAACTGGAAAGAGCAAATCAAGCCAGTTGAAACGACTTATAAAGAACCTCGTTACGATACCGAGGAACTGTTGGGTGTTATTCCAAGTGACCCTAAACAACCATTCAATATGAAAGAAGTGGTTGCTCGTATTATTGATGATTCGGATTTTCTAGAATTTAAACAGGAATATGATGATTTAACAGTATGTGGCTGGGCAAAAATTGGTGGACTACATATAGGAATTATTACTAATAATGGCCCGATTACACCTCAAGGGGCAGCGAAGGCAGCGCAGTTTATACATCTGTGTGAACAGACTAAGCGTCCATTATTATTTTTGCATAACACCACAGGTTTTATGGTAGGGACTGACGCAGAGCAAAACGGTATTATCAAACACGGCTCGAAACTGATTCAAGCGGTTGCCAATTGTACTGTACCTAAAATTTCAATCGTTGTAGCAGGGTCATATGGTGCTGGTAACTACGCAATGTGCGGTCGGAGTTTATCACCAGATTTTATTTTTGCTTGGCCGAATTCGCATGTTGCTGTAATGGGTTCTGCACAGGCTGGAAAGGTATTACGTATTGTGGCTGAAGGAAAGCAAAAAGCTTCAGGGCAGGAGCCTAATCCACAAATGCTCGATTTTCTTGAGCAAAGTACGGCGATGAAATTAGAGCAGCAATCTACCGCACTTTTCAATACAGCCATGCTACATGATGATGGCATTATTGACCCGCGAGACACTCGAAAATTATTAATTTTCCTTTTACAAACTATTTATGAAGCACAGCAAAGAGAGTTGAATCCAACTCGTTTTGGTGTATCTCGTTTTTAATCAACCTTTACCGCAATTAAAAAAATTAATAGGAATAACACCATGAAATTTACTGCCGAACATGAAGCATTGCGCCGTACAGCTCGTCAATTTGTTCAAAATGAGTTGAATCCACATATTCCAGAATGGGAGGCCGCGGGACGTTTCCCAATCCATGAAGTATTTAAGAAGATGGGTGATCTTGGTTTATTAGGAATTTGTAAGCCAGAAGAAAATGGCGGTTTAGCTCTAGACTATTCTTATAACCTTGTGGTTGCTGAAGAAATTGGCTATGCAGCTTGTGGTGGCGTGCCTTTGGCGATTGGTGTGCAAACCGATATGGCAACTCCAGCTTTGGCCCGTTTTGGTAGTAAAGAATTACGTGATGAGTTTTTAACACCAGCGATTGCTGGGGAATATGTCGCATCGATTGCGGTATCTGAAGTGCATGCCGGTTCGGATGTTGCTGCTATTAAAACCACAGCTAAAAAAGAAGGTGATGACTACGTTATTAACGGCAGCAAAATGTGGATTACCAACTCATTACAAGCTGACTTCTTTTGTCTTTTAGCCAATACATCTGATGATAAGCCCCACGTTAATAAGTCAATGATTATTGTGCCCGCAAAAACGAAAGGGATTAGTTTTTCAGAACCCCTTAATAAATTAGGGATGCGTTCAACGACCACAGCGCAAGTTTATTTGGACAATGTCCGTGTACCACAGCGTAATTTGGTTGGCGTTGAAGGCATGGGCTTTATGATGCAAATGATGCAATTTCAGGAAGAGCGTTTATGGGCTTGTGCTAATGCGATTGGTGGTTTGGAAAATTTAATCCAAAAGACCATCGAATATACCAAAGAGCGTACCACTTTTGGTCAACCACTCATCAATAACCAATATATTCATTTCCGTTTTGCCGAGCTCATGACTGAAGTGGAAGCACTTAAAGCGCTCACCTACCAAGCGTGTGAGCAGCATATTGCGGGTGAAGATGTGACCAAACTGGCTTCTATGGCAAAACTAAAAGCTGGACGTTTAAGCCGTGAAGTTGCCGATAGCTGTCTGCAATATTGGGGCGGCAATGGCTTCATGTGGGATAACCCTGCATCTCAGCTGTATCGCGATGGTCGTTTAGGCTCTATTGGTGGTGGGGCAGATGAGATTATGTTGGGGATTATCTGTAAGTTGATGGACATCCTACCTAAAAAACAGAAATAAAAATAAGGAACGACCATGACACTTTCAGCATCTCTACAAGCTATAGATATTGACGACAGCATTCAATTAGAACAAGACGGCAGTATTTTATATCTCTGGTTAAACCGACCAGAGAGCCGTAATGCCATGAACTTCAAGATGGTCAATGCCATTCAACAAGTCTTTAATGCCATTCGCGATGACCTTTCGATTCGTGCTGTCATCATTCGTGGTGAAGGTGGGACTTTTTGTGCAGGTGGTGACATTAAAGATATGGCTGCTTTACGTGTTGAGGCGGCCAATGTTGGTAGTCTACAACCTTATGCTGACTTTAACCGCCGTTTTGGCGCCATGCTTGAGCAAGTTGAAGCCGCACCGCAAACGGTTGTGGTGATTTTAGAAGGCGCGGTGTTAGGAGGTGGTTTTGGTCTAGCATGTGTTTCCGATGTTGCCATTAGCCGTGACAATGCTCAGTTTGGTTTACCTGAAACTGGGCTGGGTGTGATTCCTGCGCAAATTGCTCCTTTTGTAGTGAAACGTATTGGTCTGACTCAGGCTCGTCGATTAGCTTTATTAGGTATGCGCTTTGAAGGGCATACGGCACTGAATGTCGGTGTGGTTCATCAAATTGCACATAATGAAATTGAACTCGAACAAGCTTTACAAGAAATGATTCAGCAAATTAAACGAGCAGCTCCTCAAGCTTCGCGTGTGACTAAAGCACTGTTACATCGAACACTTAATGAACCTTTAAATGAATTGCTCGATGACGCAGCTCAGCAGTTTGCCCAAGCAGTTGGTGGAGCTGAAGGACAAGAAGGGACGATGGCTTTTATCCAGAAACGTTTGCCAAATTGGGCCGATGAGTCATAAGAAATAAGGATAAAAATAATGAAATTTTCAAAAGTACTGATTGCCAATCGTGGTGAAATTGCAGTTCGAGTCATGCAAACAGCCAAAGCAATGGGCTATCAAACTGTGGCGGTTTATTCTGATGCAGACCGTAACGCTCGGCATGTACAAGAAGCCGATGAAGCTGTTTATATTGGGGCATCTAAAGTATCCGAGTCTTATCTTTCCATTGCTAAAATTATCGAAGCCTGTAAAAAAACTGGGGCAGATGCTGTTCACCCCGGTTATGGTTTTTTGTCAGAAAACACTGATTTTGCTCAGGCATGTATCGATAACCAGATTACATTTATTGGGCCAACAGCTTCTGCAATTGAGCTAATGGGGAGTAAACGACTCTCAAAAATTGCCATGATTGAAGCAGGCGTCCCGTGTGTACCGGGTTATGAAGGTGATCGACAAGACCTTGAGTATTTAGCAGCACAAGCTGAGCAGATTGGCCTTCCGATTATGGTCAAAGCTTCAGCAGGTGGTGGTGGCCGCGGGATGCGTTTGGTGCAGCACTCATCCGAATTGATTGAGGCATTACAAACAGCACGTTCAGAGGCTGAAAATGCTTTTGGTTCAGGTGAGCTTATTTTAGAAAAAGCAGTGATTGCGCCGCGCCATGTCGAAATTCAGGTTTTGGGTGATACACACGGCAATTATGTCTATTTATTTGAACGGGATTGTTCAATCCAGCGACGTCACCAAAAGGTTGTTGAAGAAGCACCATGTCCAGTCATGACTTCTGAACTGCGTCAGCAAATGGGTGAGGCCGCTGTAGCAGCAGCTAAAGCATGTGCTTATGTCGGGGCAGGTACAGTTGAGTTTTTACTTGATGCATCAGGTACATTTTATTTTTTAGAAATGAATACCCGTTTACAGGTAGAGCATCCTGTTACTGAACTCATTACAGGTTTAGATTTAGTTGAGTGGCAGTTGCGTGTTGCCAATGGTGAACCGTTACCCTTGCAACAACATGAGTTGACCTTAACTGGGCATGCAATTGAAGTGCGCTTGTATGCAGAAGATCCACGGCAAGATTTCTTACCACAAACAGGACAAGTTCTGCGTTGGCAGCCAGCAACTTTGCCAAATGTACGGATTGACCATGGGATGTTAGTAACTGATGAGGTTAGTCCATTTTACGATCCGATGGTAGCAAAGGTGGTCGCATATGGGAAAACCCGTGAGGATGCGATTCGCTTACTCGCTCGTGCTGTGGATGATTGTGTTTTGCTAGGCGTAAATAGCAATAAACAGTTTTTGGTCAATTTACTGCGACATCCAATTGTTATTGCAGGAGATACTAATACTGCGTTCATTCAACGGCATTTTCAAAATGACAGCAGTCTACATAAGCAGGTTCTATCTTTAGAAACCTTAGCAATTGCTGCGGCATTATTTAGCCAAAGTAACGGTACGGCAGTGTGGCAAACTGGCCTAGGTGTGCCATTACCATTAAAGCTTAAATATGATGATCAGCAAGTTCAATTGCAGCTTTCATCGCTAAATAATACGTTTACGGTACAGCTCTGCGATCAATCAGTATGTATTGAAGTTCTCGAAAGAACGGCAGAGCAATTAGTTTATTTAATGGATGGTGTACGTCGCCGTGTGCAATATGTACTGGATGATGATCAAATTTATTTAGATCGAGATAATGGCAATGTTGCAATTCGCAACGTAACTTATGCTGCCCCAGAAATAGTGGATGTGGCCGGCGATGGCAAAATTCGTGCTCCGATGGATGGCGCTGTAGTGAATATCTTGGTTAATAAAGGTGATCAAGTCGTGAAAGGTCAAACTTTACTAGTTCTTGAAGCCATGAAAATCCAACAACAGATTAAATCTGATGTTGATGGGGTGGTTGATGAAGTTTTAGGTCAACAAGGGCAACAAGTAAAAAAACGGCAAATATTATTTACGATTCAAATCTAATAAAAAATGCCACCTTTTATGGGTGGCATTTAGCGGATTGCATAGGCAAATTCTTAAGCAATTAATTGTGTATAAGCACAGTACAAATAGCCCAAAATCGCTAAAGCAACTACAGGGGCAATAATCTTTGACCATGTAGGTACAGAAATTTCGACAGCTTGTTCTTCAATATGCACGTCATCATGATGAGGTTGGGCTTGGTGAACCATTTGGTTGAACTCCTTCATTGTTGCATCCAATGATAGCTCTTCTTGTTCCACAGGTTTAGAACCAATTAATTCATTTAGATGGTTTGTTGACCAAACCCAATCTTCTGCTTGACCTGATAAATGCTCGATCTGACCTAAAATTAATTCTTTTAAGCCATTATGCCCAAAACCACCTGTCTCATCGAGCTGGTTAAGTTCTGCTAACTGCAAAGTTAAAATTTCAGAAATACTCTGTTCGAGTTCTGAATTTTTTAAAGTCGACTGATTATGTTTAGACGTCGTTAAATGACGAGCAACTTCTTGAATATAAAGTGGATCTGAGGTTTTGATTTCTTGATAAATCTTATTGTCATTCTGACGCCATAAACTAATCAGTTTTCCAAGCGTAAGAATATTCACCTCATCAATCAGTTTATTTTTTTCATTAACTGGATATTGATTTAAAAGCTGAGGCTTTTGAATTTTTATCTGCTCAGCAAAGTATTGGACTAAATCAAATGCCATGCTTTCTTCCTCTAAATTTAATCTAAAATTCTTAACGTCGGTTTTTTCTTAGTCGATGTTGTTTCAGTTGCTTCTTGTACTTCTGACTCTACTGTATCTTCTATAGGCATTACATTGGCATATTCTTCAGGATCAAAGAATAAACCTTGTCCATTCTCACGTGCATAAATCCCTAGAACAGCTTGAATAGGAACATAAATATCTTTTGATGCTCCCCCAAAACGAGCTGAAAAGGTAATAGCTTCATTGGTAATAAGTAATTGATGAACAGCATGCGGCACGATATTTAAAACGATTTGTCCATCTTTAACAAATTGTTGTGGAACATCGGTATGTGGCTGTGTCGCATCAACTAATAGATAAGGCGTAAGTTGGTTATCACAAATCCATTCATAGATTGCACGAGCAAGATAAGGACGTGTAGGGGTTAAATCAATAGTTTGCTCAGACATATCACGCTATTCCATATTTAATAGTTCATTGTAACGGTTTTTCTCTTGAGGCGTCATCGATTTAGCAAAAGAAGGCCGATCAAAGATACGTTTACAGTACAAAAATATAGGTCGACAGTGCTGTTTGGGTAAATCAATTCCCATGCTATTTAATCTTAAAAAGATAGGGGCAAGCATGCAGTCTAAGATTGTAAAACTCTCAGACATGAAAAACGGAAAATGCTGAAATAGGGGAGTAAGTGAAATTAATGTTTCACGTAGTTCTTTTTGAGCTTTTTGCTTTTGTTCAACATTTAGAGTGTCTGCATGTTTTAACATGTGATCTGCTAACTTGAACCAGTCGTTTTCAAGCCTCCAGATATACTGACGCTGTTCTGCACGCATCATAGGTGCATCGGCATACAGCTTACTTTGACGATAACGATCATCTAAATATTCAGCAATAATAGGAGCTGAAAATAACTTAAGATTTTGTTCTACCAGCATCGGTAATTGGTTATAAGGATTTAAACTGGCCAAATCTTCGTCTTCATGGTCAGTTACGATCAATTGATATTTGATTTGTTTTTCTGCTAATAAGAAACGAATCCAGTGAGAACGGAAATCATCAGCATGACTGTAAAGGGTAATCCCCTGAATAGAGGTGTTTTCGACCGACATATCACAAGACGACGTGGTTGAGTGAATCGATTAGGATACTAAAAATACTCTAGGAAATCACGGTTCTAAAGAGATAGTTTGTTTATATTTATAAGTTTGCATTTAATGCTTTTATTTACGTAATAAAAAAGCCTTGGAAAAATCCAAGGCTTTTTGTCCAACTCGATAAACGAATTAACGTTTAGAGAATTGAGGACGTTTACGAGCTTTACGTAAACCAAGTTTCTTACGTTCAACTTCACGAGCATCACGAGTAACGAAACCAGCTTGACGTAGAACAGGTTTTAAAGTTTCGTCAGCAGCGATAAGCGCACGAGTAATACCGTGACGGATCGCGCCAGCTTGACCACCGATACCACCACCTTTAACAGTGATGTAAAGGTCAAACTTTTCAGTAACTTCTAAAAGTTCTAAAGGTTGACGAACAACCATACGAGCAGTTTCACGACCGAAATATTGCTCTAAAGTACGGTTGTTAATAACGAGTTTACCTGTACCAGCTGACAAGAAAACACGTGCAGTTGCGGTCTTACGGCGACCTGTACCATAATTAGTAGCCATGTGCTGTATCCCTTAGATGTCCAAAACTTGTGGCTGTTGAGCAGCATGCGGATGCTCAGTACCAGCGTACACTTTCATTTTTTTGATCATTGCATAACCAAGAGGACCTTTTGGTAACATGCCTTTAACCGCTTTTTCAAGAACAGCTTCAGGTTTGTGAGCGATTAACTTCTCGAAGTTAGTCTCACGGATACCACCAGGGAAACCAGTATGGCGATAATATTTCTTATCAAGTGATTTTTTACCAGTCACTTGAACTTGTTCAGCATTAATCACAACGATGTAATCGCCAGTGTCAACGTGAGGAGTATAAGAAGTTTTGTGCTTACCGCGTAAACGACGAGCGATTTCAGTCGCAAGGCGACCTAAAGTTTTGCCAGAAGCATCAACAACATACCAGTCATGTTGAACTTCAGCTGGCTTAGCGCTGAGAGTTTTCATTAAACCACTACCTATTATAGTTGGTTTGGACTATGGAATCTGTCCAAACAAAAGGAGCGAGCATTCTAAACGAGTTTGTTCAAAGTCACAAGAAAAATCCAGTTTAAGCGAGATAATTTAATCCATAAACTGATGAATGTCAGATATGTTAAAATCAAACAAATTCTTGTTATGTGTCTGGAGTGATTGTGCTGCCATTATATGTCACTTCTGGTGAACCGGCTGGTATTGGACCGGATATTTGTTTGAGTTTAGCTAAGCGGGTCGATCAGCATCCAGTTGTAATCTTGGGTGATCGAGACTTATTAGCGCAGCGCGCCCAAAAACTTGGTGTGGATATTCAATTTATAGAATATACCGGACAGCCTGAGTCATCTTCTCTGAATGAACTTTATATAGAGCATGTGCCTTTGGAGGCTGCGGTAATTGATGGTCAATTAAATCCAGCAAATGCGGCTTATGTATTAGAACAACTACGTCGTTCAGCTGATTACGCAATGTCTGGTAAAAGTGTCGGGGTAGCTACGGCACCAGTGCAAAAATCAGTTATTAATGATGCTGGTATTTTGTTTAGTGGCCACACTGAATACTATCAAGAGTTTGCAGGCGTGGAACGTGTCGTCATGATGCTTGCAACTAAAACCTTACGTGTTGCTCTAGCAACTACACATTTACCTTTAAGAGATGTAGCAGATGCGATTACCAAAGAACGGTTGCATCAGGTTATTGATATTTTACTACACGACCTAAAAACTAAATTTAAAATTCCAGACCCACGTGTATTCGTGTGTGGTTTAAATCCCCACGCGGGTGAAGATGGCTATTTGGGTCGTGAAGAGATTGAGACTATTAATCCGGTACTCGAAAGTTATCGGGCGCAAGGGATTAAGATGAGTTTAAGCTTGCCGGCCGATACCTTGTTTACCCCCGAACATCTTAAAAATGCAGATGCTGTACTTGCCATGTACCATGATCAAGGGTTACCTGTGTTAAAATCACAAGGGTTTGGTGAAGCCATCAATATTACATTGGGTTTGCCGTTCATTCGAACTTCGGTTGACCATGGCACTGCGTTGTCTTTAGCTGGCACTGGTTTGGCAAAAAGCTCAAGTTTAAATGTCGCTGTTGATTTAGCTTTATCTTTAGCAGCGAGCTAAATTTTTCATGTTGGAAATGTTCTATGTATCAAATTAATGCCCTAAACCCGAAAGATGAAGGGCATAAAGCTCGTAAACGTTTTGGTCAAAACTTCTTACATGATCAGCGAGTCATTGCCAAAATTGTGCGCTCTGTAAGTCCGCGTACGGGTGACAATATTGTCGAAATTGGACCGGGTCTAGCTGCCTTAACTTCTCCTTTAATTGGGGAGTGCGATGCGTTAACAGTGGTGGAGTTAGACCGTGACTTAGCTGCGGGTCTACCAGAACGTGTTCCACATCCAGAACGTTTGACGATTGTAGAAGCTGATGCATTAAAATATGACTTTAGCGAACTGGTAAAAGATGGCCGACCATTACGTGTAGTCGGTAACTTACCTTATAACATTTCAACCCCATTACTTTTTCATCTCTTGGAATTTGGCAGCAAAGTTAAAGATATGCACTTTATGCTGCAAAAAGAGGTGGTTGACCGTATTACTGCTGAACCGAATACGAAAGAATATGGCCGCTTGTCGGTAATGATTCAATATTACTGTCAACCAACATTTTTATTTGAAGTACCAGCTGGTGCATTTAACCCACCACCTAAAGTAACGAGCGCTGTTTTCCGCCTTGTTCCTTATGATCAAAAGCCAATTACAGCAAAAGATGAAAAAGCTTTAGCTCGACTGGTCGCTCATGTATTTACTCAGCGTCGTAAAACATTAAGAAACAGTCTTAAAGGTATGATCGCAGAAGATGGCTTTGAAAAGGCTGGTGTTGATCCGATGGCTCGTCCAGAAACTTTAACACTTGCTCAATTTGTTGCTTTAGCCGATCAAATGGTGGCGTAAATGACTAAGCGTTTTAACTATGTTATTGGCGATGTGCAGGGATGTTTTGAAGCTCTAAAAGCCTTGCTCAAAGAAATACGTTTTGATCCAGATCAAGACTTTTTATGGTTTGCTGGCGATTTAGTTGCACGTGGTGAAAATTCAGTAGGGGCATTACGTTTTATTAAAAAACTTGCTGATCGTGGCGCTGCTGCAACTGTACTTGGAAACCATGACCTGACTTTAATTGCGGGTGCACGTGGTTTAAAAGAGATTAAAGAAAAAGATCGGACTCAAGACGTTATTGATGCGATTGATGGCGATGAGTTAATCGACTGGCTACGTAAACAGCCATTATGTTTATTGCCAAACGAGCATACGATCCTTACTCATGCTGGTATACCCTGTATTTGGGATGCAGAAAAAACTGTAACGTTAGCAAAAGAGGTTGAGGCTGTACTCGCAAACGAAGATTTATCTGTATTAGATGCTTTTTTGGCAGACATGTATGGTTCAAAACCAGATTTGTGGGAAGATCACCTAACGGGTTCGGCGCGTTTACGTTGTATTACCAATTATTTGACGCGCATGCGTTTAACCAATGCAGAAGGGGCTTTAGAGTTTAGTTTTAAAGATTCTTTGGATGCACCAATGCCGGAAGGTTATTTCCCTTGGTTTGAATTCCCGAGCAAAGCGGCACAAACTCATCAAATTATTTTTGGTCATTGGGCTGCGCTCGAGGGCAGAACTATTAATGAGCAAATTCAGAATATCGATGGTGGCTGTGTTTGGGGTAGAAAATTAATAGCTTATCGACTTGAAGATAAAGAAATTTTTTCTGTTGAAAATCCTGTGCAAATATAAGAAAAGCAATGCTTTTCTCTGAGCGCAAGATGAAGTTTCTAACTGAATTAAAAATAAAAAAGCCGCATAAGCGGCTCTTTTATTGGGAACTATTATTCTACGCGAATCCAGATTTGATTACGTCCCAAAGCTGAAACTCCGAGATAACCACGCATATGTAAGCGTTTGCCAGTTGAACTAAGCTTCGCCTTAAGACCGTAAACTTTGCCAGTATTCGGATCTAAAATTTTGCCACCAGTATAGTTAAGTCCATCTGTCTGTTTTAAACCCGTTGCGATATCCAGACCTAAAATCGGTTTATTGGTGTATGGCGCAGGGCAATTATCACAAATTTCTTTAGGCGTATAACCTGGGCGTGGCGTAAGTTTGACAATTTTCCCAGCATATGTCCCGTTCGCTTCTTTTCGTATTTCTACCTGTGCTTTGGGAGCACCTGTCTTATCATCAATTGTTTGCCAGAGACCAGTAATATCTGCTGCAAATGTAGCAGTATTCATCCCCAATAAGAGCAGAGCTCCAATACATATTTTCCCCATAATTAAAAGTCCTTTTAACTTTGAAAGGTCATCTTATTTGGAATTGTTAGACCGTTCAATGTTTATTTAAACCACTTTTTAATTATGGTGTTCCAAAAGACAACATTAGTGTTGGTAGCCAAATTGCAGTAAATACGCCGTTCAATGCCATACCAAATGCAGCGTAACGACCTGCAACTGGTCCGCGTTGCCAAGCTTGAGCTGTTCCGATTGCATGTGCAGCTAAACCTAAGGCTAAACCTGATGCTCTCTCATCATGAATATGTTTAAGTAAGAAAGGTGAAAATGCTGCGCCGATTACCCCAGACAAAATAACAATAAGGGTCACTAGTGTTTCAGGAGCATGTAATAAAGTTGCGATATTCAGGGCAATTGGGGTTGTTACTGCACGCGTAGCAAATGCAAGGATGGTAGGTTCAGACATATGTAACAAGTATGCCAGCCCCATAGGTAGCGCAACGGCACTAATACTTGCAAAAAGTAAAATACCAATGACTGATTTAATTGGAAGATCATCATAGCGCATTGCAGCTAAAGGAATGGCTAAGGCTACGGTGACATAACCTAATAGATGACCAAATAAGTCATTTACATAAAGACGATACTGCTCATATGGCACATGCAAAACCGAAAGTAAGCCAATTACAATGAACATGCCGAAAACTAGAAGTGGAACTTGCGGAAAACGTCGGTTTAAAGGCTTTGCACAAAGATAACCAATTAATGTGATCAAAAATCCGTATAAAATCGTAAACATCTTATTCTCCTTATAACCAACGTTTTGCCATTCTTGCATAAACCCACAAAGGTATAAGGGTGCTGACCACTAAAACCAACAGAAATAATGGAATTTCCTTACCCATATGTACTAGCATAATTAATGAACCTGCACAGATAGGCAAAAAAGCGAAACCACTTTCTTTCATGATTTTATTATTGGTATCGACTATTCGAAGTGGAATTTTTTTAAACTTTCTCCAAATGAGTAAAATAATAAGTAAGCTGATTAACCCAACCAGATTACCTAATTCTGGATGACCAAAAGCACGCATGACGACGACAGAGCCTTCACGAAAACCAATAATGAGTAGTAATGTAATTACCCATGCTGTCCAGTCTATACTTTTGATCTTATCCATATTTTTTATCTCTAAAAGTTTACTTATCAAGTTTTAACTGATATTGCCCTTGATTTCAAACTCTTCCAAGGGACGCTTAAATTGACTGGCGTGTTCACCTAATATCTCATCTAAGGGGAGTTTTGCTTGGCGAATCAGTTTTTCTAACTTATGTGGTGCAATCTTCACATCAATATGTAATAAGCCTGCATCATCATAATGTTCAGACTCAATCACATTTAAAGCATAAAGCTGAGTGCGCAATTTGCCATAAGCTGGTTTAAGCACGAGTGAAAACTTTTGAATTTGCCCCATTAAGCATTCTTGTACTGCTTTTTGAAGTAAATCTAGGCCTAGGCCAGAATGAGCCGAAACATAAACTCGATCTGGGACGTGTGGCTCAGCATAAATGATTTTGGCTTCTTCACCACTTAGATCGATTTTGTTATATACCCGAAGTACGGGAGCATCAGCGCCAATTTCTTTTAATACACCTTCAACTGCTTCAATTTGGTCGAGCATGTCATGGCTGTTGCTATCAATAACATGCAGTAAAAGGGTAGCTTCAAGTGTTTCTTCAAGTGTTGCTTTGAATGATTCAACCAAATCATGCTGTAAGTTTCGTACAAAACCTACGGTATCCGCTAGTACAACCGTGCCGATACCATCCCAGTCTAAACGACGTAAGGTTGGATCAAGTGTTGCAAACAGTTGATCGGCTGCGTAGACATCACTATTGGCTAAAATATTAAATAAAGTCGATTTTCCTGCATTGGTATAACCTACTAAGGAAACTGTTGGAATGGCTGCTTTTTGTCTTGCAGCACGCCCTTGCATACGAGTCTGATGTACTTTGTCTAATTTGTCTTTTAATTGAGTAATACGAACACGGATGAGACGGCGATCTGTCTCTAGCTGTGTTTCACCGGGACCACGTAAGCCAATACCACCTTTTTGCTGTTCAAAGTCGGCAGACCAACCACGAATGAGACGGGTAGATAAATGTTTAAGCTGAGCAAGTTCGACTTGCAACTTACCCTCATGTGTACGGGCACGCAACGCAAAAATATCTAAAATTAAACCGGTCCGATCAATGACGCGGCATTTTAATATTCTTTCTAAATTTCGTTCTTGAGCAGGTGATAATGCATGGTCAAAGATAACCAGGCTCGCTTCTAGTTCCTGAACTTGCTCTGCAATTTCTTCGACTTTTCCTGAACCAATAAAAAATTTAGGGTTAGGCTTATTACGCTGAACCTTAATATGTTCAAGGATATCTGCACCCGCAGACTGTGCAAGTAGAGCAAACTCTTCGGCATCCAGGTCATCTAATAATTGTACAGAAACACTCACTAAGATTGTGCGTTCACCGCCTTGATGCCGATCAACATATTCCACGTGGCTATAAATCCTGAAAATGGGAAAACTTTATTCTAGAGGAAACTTAAGCAAAAGGGGAAAGCGTTTGTTCTTATCCTTTAGATTAGCGATATGAGATCAGCGTAATGTTCAGATTTATTTTATTTGCCGTGTTCTAACGTCAATGCAAGTTTATTCTGAAACGTATAGAATGACTTGAGATGGGTATAACAAAGATTAATCGTTAGTGAAATTTTATGGCTCAAACGCAAAGTATAGTTAATTCAACGTTAAAGAAATTATCAAAAATAGGTTTATACGGGAAAAAAGTCACTTCTGCCACGGCCGCAATTAGTGAGGGTTTTTACCTAGTTTATCGACATGGACTTTATAAAGATCCTAATAATCCTGTTAATACACGTTATGTCCAATACTTTTGCCGCCGTTTATGTCAGGTTTTTAATTTAGATATAGAAGTACATGGCACAATTCCGAGAGAACCAGCTTTATGGGTAAGTAACCATATTTCTTGGTTAGATGTTGCAGTTTTAGGTTCAGGTGCGCGAGTTTTCTTTCTTGCTAAAGCTGAAATTGAAAATTGGCCCATTCTTGGAAACTTAGCCAAAGGTGGCGGAACGTTATTTATTAAGCGTGGATCTGGAGATTCTGTCAGAATTCGTGAGCAAATTACTGAATTTTTAAAACAGAATATCCCAGTATTATTTTTCCCTGAAGCGACGACTACAGATGGGCACTCTGTTAAAAAAGTTCATGGACGATTACTGGGGGCAGCGATTGAAGCACAGCGTCCGGTACAAGTATGCTTGATTTGCTATGTAAACCGCGATGGAGAGCTAGATACGGTTGCGCCATTCATTGGTGATATGACCTTTGCCGAACATATTCAACGTGTACTTGAAATGCCGAAGGTAACCGCTCATTTGTTAACTTTGCCTCCCATTTCAGTGGAAGGGCATGATGTCAAAAGTTTAACGCGTGAAGTTCAAGAAAAAATGGTAGAAGGTCTGGCTCAACTACATCAAAAAGTACTTAAGCCAAAAAATTAATTACATAAATCCTTCAATTGGCAGCCATGAAAGAAACTTCATGCCTGCTTTTTGCCACCACTTCATCTCCGGTTCCTGTTTATAAATTACAGGGCCATTCGAAGTTTCTTGCTGCCAATAAATATGGTTGTTAACGTCGAGCTTTAATTTATAAGCATATTTATTTAAATTTTCATTCATCGTATGGTGAATCGTCTTAGCCAACGAAGGGCTATCTAAAATCACGCCAATTTCAGTATTTAAATAAGCCGAGCGTGGATCAAAGTTAAATGAACCAATAAAAACCTGTTCATCTAATGCCATAAGCTTAGTATGCAAACTTGAGCGGCTTAATCCTTTCATATTTACTTTAGCTTTAGTGGCAAGCTCATCTGTATTCTTATTTAAATCTCTTTTATCAGGTGTCGGTAAAAACTCATAAAGTTGTACGCCGTTTTTAAGTAGCTCTTTACGATATTTTCCATAAAAGGCATGTACAACAGCAACGTCATTCGCTTTAAAAGAATTCGTTAAAACTCGAACTTCAACACCCTCTTTAGCAAGCGTGCCTAAAATTTTGGCCCCCTGTTTTTCAGGAATAAAATAAGCTGAGATTAAATCAACGTTACTTTCTGGTTTTTCCAAATGATTAATTAATTGGAAATTTAGGTGTTCTTCTTTTTTAGCTTTTGATTTGATTTTATCGGGCGAGTCTTTTACGACTTCTGCTTTTACCCAGTCGAATCGAATATTGCGATTTAACCATTGATCAAATGCATGAGACTTTGATGTCAAGTTTAGAAAGTTTTGAACGGTAGCTTGTTGGTAGTGTGCTTCAAGCTGTTTTTTTAATCCTTCATACCGTAAACGGTGCTGTTCAGGACTTACGATACTTTGAACTGAATATGCATATTCATGATTCCAGTAATCATCAAATGAATTTACGATATCATCAACGGCAGCGCCTACCAGCATTACATCAACATCAGAAAACTGATAGCTATCGCTAACATTGTAATATTGATTAGTCATGTTACGTCCGCCAATAAGAGCAACCTCATTGTCAGCAATAAAACTTTTATTGTGCATACGACGATTAATTCGTTTTAAATCAAGCACCATATCCATCGCACGATATTTGCGAAAACGATAGGGATTAAAAAGTTTAACTTCAATATTTTTATGCTGAGAAAGGGCCAGTAAAATCCCTTCCATTTTTTTTGCATTATTGTCATCAATAAGAAGTCGGACTTTTACACCTCGATCAGCTGCACGAATAATAGCGTGCAAGGCTAAAGCACCAACTTTGTCATTATCCCAAATGTAATATTGTAAATCTAAAGTCTTTTCAGCTTTATCAATTAATCTGAGTCGGGCAGCTAGGGCCTCTAACGGATCATTTAGAACATGGAAACCCGTTAACTTAGGATTCTGTTGGCGTAAGGGGGTAATAATTTTGGCAAGTGAAGTCTCAGAGGTATCAATATCCTTTGCATATTGCACAGGCTCAACACCATGTTTTGGCAGAGTACTACAACCTGTCAAACCCACAGCAAAACTTGAACATAGGACTATAGAGGCTTTTATCAAAAAGCCTTTAGCTTGTTGATTCGTTTGAAGCTGTTTGGAATGAAAGGATTGTGCCATAATCAGTACATACGATAAGGTGAGCTAGAGTATAATTCGTGCATATTGAAAGATAAATATTGAATTTGATTACTAGCAATCAATATAAGATAAGTCGAGAGTCGTAATGTGGAATCCAAATTCAATCATTTTTTGTTTTTACTTTATTTTTTCAATACTTGCTCTATGGGGAATTTCTGAGGCTTGGATTCATCAATCTCGCACCGAGACCATTCATCCATTTAAAGCTTTTGTACATCTACTCGCATTTTACCTCTCTTATCTACTTATTCCTCTCTGGTTTTTTAATTTATATGCTGCTTGGATTGGTTACTACTCAATTCATCAAGGTATTTTCATCTTTTTCTTAAGTGGCGTATTAATTTATGCCCGATTTATCGAGCCTCATTTAGTCCGTGTCGATACTCATCAATATCGTCTAAATCCAGATCGTAGTTTTGATAAGCCCGTAAAAGTAGCTCTAATTGCAGATTTACATATTGGTTTATTCTCAGGGCATGAACGTCAGCTCAAAACTATAGTTAGAAAATTAAATGAACAACAACCTGATTTAGTTGTCGTTGCTGGAGACTGGACATATGAACCAGAAGATAGACTGATTGATGAGTTAAGTGTTTTAAAAGAAATTCAGGCGCCTGTATATTCGGTTCCGGGAAACCATGATGAGCAATATCCTGGCCCACCGATTCAACAATTATTAAAAGATGCTCTATTTTATAATGAAGTCATTGATATTGAAGGTAAAATTGTTGATTTTGAAGAATTTCGCTTGATTGGTATTGGTGATCTCTGGGCAGGAAAAACCGATATGCGTTCTATGCCAGATTTACCCCAAGACAAGCCTTGGTTAATTTTGTCTCATAATCCCGATACCGTTGACATGGTACCTAAATTACCGAGTCGTCCATTAATGTTATCTGGACATACGCATGGAGGGCAGGTCGAACTTCCGTGGTTAACTAATTATATTATGAAAAAAGTATCAATTTTAGGCCACAAACGTGGATTTTACTCTCATGAGCATGCGGATGTCTTTGTTACAGTCGGCACAGGAATGGTTGGAATCCCTTTACGTTTCAGAGTACCGCCGACCATTGATATTATTGAGCTAGTTTAAAATAAAAAGCCAATCACGTAGGATTGGCTTTTTTATGAATTAAATTTACTTATGGAATAACGACAATGGCAACACGTCGGTTAATCGCACGATTTTCATTGGTTGTATTTGGAACATAAGGTTGTGTTGAGCCACGTCCAATCACATAAATATTTTCTTTTTTGAATCCACGAGCTAAGAAAAGGTTTGCCACACTTTGTGCACGTTCTTCAGATAGCTTCTGATTATATGCAGCATCACCAACATTATCAGTGTGACCCACAATTTTTAATTTATTCAGATCATATTTATTCAACTGATTGGCTAGACGCACTAACTCAGCTTCATGGCTTTGTTTTAACTCTGCATTATTAAAGTCAAATAACAAACGTTCTGGTAAACCTAGAGTCCATCCTTCATCAGTAAGAACGAAACCTTCTTTTTTGAGCAACTTTACTTGACGATATTTTAATGGTCCAAAACTCAGGCACCCTGCAAGAGTAATGCATAGCAATGCAATAAAGGAGAGTTTTAAAGATCTTGTATTCATAGATTAGCCTAAATTTAATTTTCAGGTTTATAGATAAACCAGTGTTCATCCGAATTCTTAGCCTTATACATTGCTTGATCTGCTTGCATAATGAAATCTTCGGGGCTAGATGCGAATTGTGATAAAGCAATACCTACACTGAAACTGAAGTAAATCGTTTGACCATTCAGATGTAAAGGTTCTTTACAGCTTTCGAGTAAATTTTCAGCAATAGATATTAAATGATCAGCATGACTAATGGAATGCAAAATAACAGCAAATTCGTCGCCACCTAACCGAGCAATAAAATCTTGATGACGTAGACGCGTTTGTAGTCGATTCGCCATTTCTTTTAAAACTTCATCTCCAGCTAAATGGCCAAATTGGTCATTAATCGATTTGAAGTTGTTGTTATCTATAAATAATAAAGCAGACTTATTGTCGAAACCTTTATCCTCAAACATATCTAAGAGAATTTGATAAAAATAATGTCTATTAGGCAATAACGTAAGCTGGTCGTGATGAGCCTGAAAGGATAATTTACGATTTTCCTTTTGTAGCTGATTATCCCATATCTGAATTTCTTCAAGTAACTCGTTAAAAACGGTATTTAAATCTTGAAATTCTTTAATTCGATTATAAGGAAAACGAAGATTATAAGCTTTTTGTTCACTTACGATTTGAGCAATATTAGTAAGTGGATAAATAGCCTGCATAATTTGACGATACGTTAGGTTTACTGACCACCACAAAGCGCAAACAATAAACAACATCGCTATCGCAAGTCCAACCATAATCATTTTGAGGAACTGCAATATTTTTTCAGAACTACCAAAAAGTGTGAGCTCACCTACATTTTGTTCATGATGGTAAATTGTAAGATGAACAGGCTCATTTAAAAACCAATGATCAAACCAGCCTTCTAAAATTGAAGTTTGACTTGATAATTTAAAGCTTTGGGCAATTAAATGATGTTCAGAATCATAAATATGGATAGTACGAATTGAATGTTCATTCGTATATTCATTCAAAATTTGCTCTATGGTAATTTTATCATTAAATACTACAGCGGGCTGGATACGCTCTAATAGCGTGTGGCTAAGCAATTGCAAATTCTGTTTAGCATAAGTTTCCATTGTAAAAACAGAAATGGATACAAAGGTAAAAGAACAAATAAAAAAAGTGATAGCAAAAATAGTAAATTGAGATTTTCTAAATAATGCATGTAGTGAAGTGGACTGATACAACTTTGATATCATCATCCTTACTCCGCATTCTTAGCCAAGAGTAATACTCTTGGATCAATATGAACTTTGGAGTGACTTAAAGCGTCTAAGTTAACTTTAAAGGTAGTGTAATTATTCTGATTATATAAACAAAAAATACTTCCTATTTCGCACTCTGGATTATTAATGCTTAAAGAAAGTAAAGAGTGATAAGGATAGTTTTGAATAAGATTCTGTTGTTGCTGGGGAGAGGTAGTAGAAAAATAAACAGCCTGACAATGAGATCGAGCAAAATCTTTCGCATTTACGGTTTGAACACGATAATTATAAGACATTTGCTGGATATAAGATTGAAAAGTAGATGTGATTGAAGGGTTATCAATAACACAAAGAGTAGGCGTGTTTACATTTTCCCATTTACTGTAGCTTAGAATAGATAAAGTAAGCACATAGAAGTTATGTTTTGAATTGGCATAACAAGGTGCACTCGTAGCAAGCACTACAAGTATGCAAACAAATACTTTTTTAGCGAACTGCCACATGATGAGTTAATGCCAAACTATTGCACGAATAATCTATTCTACATGAAGTTGATAAGGTAAAAAAAGTTTAATATCTCATCTAAAAATGACCAAAAAGCCTAAAAAATAGCCAAGTGATAATATTAAATTAAAAAAGGGGTTGCAAAGGGATCTTAATGGTCTATAATGCACATCCATCGGCGGTGATGTAGATAGAAACTTGTTGA
>NZ_JAHPTU010000024.1:0-31898 GCF_025514355.1 Acinetobacter sp. WU_MDCI_Abxe161 | reverse complement strand
GTAACAAAAACCTTTGTTGAACAGAGGAGGCTTCCTTGCCTCCCTGTCCAACGGGCGACATCCATGTCGCCTGTCACAATAGCGAATTACGGTAAAATCCAAATTAATAAGTAAGAACCGTATTCAATGAGTTCCATTCAGTGTTTCGCGTTGGTGACATGGACGTCGCCTCGTTGCTCAGCACAACAGGGATTGTTGTGTCTGAGTAACAAAGGATTTTTGTTACTTTTTATCCTTAAAAAGTAAGGTATTACTTATACAAAAAATTTTGGCTTTAACTCGTCATCTGAAGTTATGTAAACCTTACCCTTGAGTGGCATCAATCAAAGTTGCACCAGTTAAAGCCTGTAACTCATCAAAGCTCAGACCTTCAACCTTCTCAAGTACCTTTAAACCATCTTGGGTCACGTCAATCACACACAAGTCGGTGTAAATACGGTCAACACATTTTTTACCCGTTACCGGATAAGTGAGCTCAGCGACAATCTTTGGTTCACCTTGCTTGGTTACATGGTCTGTAGTGATAAATACTTTCTTGGCACCTACAGCTAAATCCATTGCACCACCCACCGCGGGAATCGCATCCGGTGCACCTGTATGCCAGTTGGCCAAATCACCATTCGCTGCAACCTGAAAGGCGCCAAGCACCGCAATATCAAGGTGACCTCCACGCATCATGGCAAATGAGTCGCCATGATGGAAAAAGCTGCCGCCTTCAAGCATGGTCACAAACTCTTTACCCGCATTAATCAGTTCAGGGTCTTCTTCACCTGCCGCTGGCGGTGGACCAAAAGCCAACAAACCATTTTCAGAATGAAGGAAAATGTCTTTGTCGTTAGGTAAGTAGCTTGCGATCTTGGTCGGTAGGCCAATACCTAAGTTCACATAGGCACCATCTGGAATATCTTGTGCCACACGTTTTGCAATCTGGTCACGGCTGAGTTTCTGGTAGCTCATGTTATTTCTCCTTATTGCTTACTGTGCGGGCTGTACTTGTACAACGTGCTGTACAAAGATACCCGGGGTGATAATGTGTTCCGGGTCTAATCCACCTAGCTCAACCACTTCAGACACCTGAGCAATGGTGACATCAGCAGCCATCGCCATGATCGGGCCAAAGTTACGTGCAGATTTACGGTAAACCAGATTGCCCCAGCGGTCGCCCTTGTAAGCCTTAATCAAGGCAAAGTCAGCCTTGATCGGATATTCAAGTACGTAATCTTTCCCATCAATCTCTCGGGTTTCTTTGCCTTCAGCTAAAAGTGTTCCAAAACCTGTTGGGGTAAATACAGCACCTAACCCCATACCTGCTGCCTGAATACGGCAAGCCAGATTGCCTTGCGGCACCACTTCAAGTTCGACTTTTCCGGCACGGTACAATTCATCAAACACATAAGAGTCTGCCTGACGTGGGAAAGAACAAATCACTTTTTTAACTGAACCGGCTTTAAGCAGTTTCGCCAGACCGTAATCACCATTACCGGCATTGTTGCTGACAATAGTTAAATCTTTAACACCCAGTTCAATCAGTCCATCAATGAGTTCAGCGGGTTGTCCTGCGGTACCAAAACCACCAATCAGAATGGTTGCACCATCTTTAATCTGCGATAGTGCCTCGCTTAGTGAGGACTTACTTTTGTCAATCATGTGAGAAACCTTAGAGCTATAATGCATAGGAATGAGTAAAGTCGAACGCTCAATAACGTTCGACTCTTTAAGAAAAGACTATGATTTTTTAGCGAATTGTTGTTTAGCAAATTTACCAATCGCCTCAGCTAAAGCCTTTGGTTGCTCTGGAACTAAGGCATGACCTGCGTTTTTAATTTCTACAATAGTCACTCGATCACCTAAAGCACCTTTTAAAACACCTCTTAAAGGTTTAGGTGCAACTGTGTCATATTCTGGTTGAATATCTAAAATAGGTGCTTTACCAGCAGCAAAGTAATCATCTACAGGCGTGTTATTACGCGCATAACCTTGTGCATCGTGTGCTTCGTGGTGCCAACCAGTTAGCCATACGCGCGGATCATTCATTGGCGCAAAGAATGCACGTTTTAAATATTCAATACGCTTAGCTTCTGGAAGCTCTTCATTTCCAGCGTTATCAATCGCCTCACGAATTTCAGGACCGATTGGTTTACCTTTATATCCTTCTGGCACTTTACCAGCCGAAGCACCTGCTAATACCACCCCTTTAACCAAATCTGGACGCTGTGTTGCAACCATACGGGTTGGGAAATTGCCCCATGCATGGCCGACTACAATTGCAGGACCAGCTTTAAAATGTTCGATTACTGCCGCAACGTCGTTTCCATAGTCTTGAATATGTAATTTTTCCATTGGTCCACGGCTTAAACCAATTCCACGAACTTCTGGTCGAATTACTCTAAAGCCCTGTTTAACCAAATCTTGTGCAACCACATCATAGTCGCGTACAGAACGTCCTAGTGACGACATAATCACAATAGTAGGCCCTTTACCTTGTACATAGGCTTGAATAGAGACATCACCATAATTCACCATCTCATAAGGCACACTGCTGACCTTAGAAGTCGCAGTTGTATGGGCCGCTGGTGAGATATTTGTTTGTTTTGCTTCCGTAACCGTTGCTGTGGCTAATAATATTGCTGTAGATAAAATAGCTAAAGTTTTTTTCATCTTAATCAACTCCATGTTTTAGATGATTGTGGTTTAAAAATTAAATAAATAGATTTAAGTCATGAGACTCAAAGATGTCGCTAAAATTACAGTGAAGTATTTTTCATGCTGATTTTTCACTGACCCAGTGGTTCCAAACCACTTTTAGTCAAAATACTTGCTGCTTGTTTAGATTTTAAAAATTGTACAAATTGAGCTGCGATTTCAGGATGTTCAGCTTTTTTTGAAATAACCGATGAAAACTTACTAACGTATTGCAAACTTTCAGGTAAAGGGCCAACAAAGGTGATTCCTTTAGTATGTTTAAGTTCACTAATCTGCTGCATTCCCACATCAGCCTGATGTTCTGCTAACACTTCTCCGACCAGTTTTTTACCCGGAACCTCAAGCCCCTTTGTTTGCATTTCTTGTTCAATATTCAATTTTTTAAATAGTGTTGAACGAATATAGACACCACTTGAACCTTGAGAGTAGGCAACTTTTTGAGCAGACAATAAGGCTGCCTTTAGGTCTGCTTCATTTTTTAACGGCGGTACTTTAGTTCCTCTACTCACTGCCAAACCAATTTTTGAATTTGCCAATTCAGTACGACTAGTTAAGTCAAAATTTTGACTTAACTCATTAGATTTAAGTGCATCATCCAAAATAATTGCCAAGTCCATTTTTTCATTATTTTTAATCCGCATTGGTAATGATTCAGGAGACTTTCCAGCTGATGGTCCCCATTCAATATGAACCGTATTTCCGGTTAATTTCTCATACATCGGAATCAGGGTGTCCATTGCACCATGAAAAGAACCAGAAGCAATAATATTTAATTGCGCTGCATGCGCTGGTATGACCATAGCAATTGATAAGCCCATTCCTGAGACTAATTTTTTTAAACTCATTTTTACTTCCTTTTAAGTGAAGAAGTATTCACTCAATGAATACTTCATTGGTTTTAGAACTTTAATTTTCTTTGAAATATAAATTTCGAGGATTATCGACAAATACGGCTTGTTTTAATTCGGGCGTATCGAGTGCTTTTAATGCAAACTGTAAAAGCTCATCATCATTAGGAACCTCACCTTTAATATTTGGATGAGGCCAATCTGTTCCCCATACCACTCGGTTTGGAGCAAGCTTGATTAACTTTTGAACCCAATTCAGTGAAGCCTCCCAAGTGTTGGCAGGCTGACCATTCATTGCACGATCAATTCCGGAAATTTTTAGCCAATGCTTCGGATTCGACATGACTTGTTGCAGTTTATGAAAAGTGTTTTCTGCATCTTGTGAATCGAGTAAATTAGGTCGCGCCATGTGATCAATCACAATATCGACATCTATGTCTTGCCAAGCTTCAATCGCAGGTAGGATATCTTCAATTTTGCCGTGTATCTGAATATGCAATCCAAGCTTTGCAACTCGCTCAACCAAGCTACGTAGAGCTTGCGGATCACGGCTTCCAGGCAAATGCCCCATCATGTTAAAG
The DNA here is from genome assembly GCF_025514355.1 of Acinetobacter sp. WU_MDCI_Abxe161. Taxonomy (NCBI): domain Bacteria; kingdom Pseudomonadati; phylum Pseudomonadota; class Gammaproteobacteria; order Moraxellales; family Moraxellaceae; genus Acinetobacter; species Acinetobacter sp. WU_MDCI_Abxe161. Next base: position 27,766 of record NZ_JAHPTU010000024.1, on the reverse strand, counting down.
CGTATGCCACAAATACCACCGTGCTTTAATTCAATAAGCTGTTGGTCAGTAATATCGTGATCTACTAAAGCCACACCCCGATAATTAAAGTTACTTTGTTCAATCGCATCTAAAATGACGGCGTTATCTGAACCGTAGGCAACGGCTTGAACAAAAACACCGTGTTCAATTCCTAAACTTTTGTGCAACTCAAGCATTTGTTGAAAGGTTGCTGGTTGAGGGTGATATGCAGCGTCTTTAGGTAACGGAAAGCGATCAAAAGGCCCATATATATGAAAATGGCAATCCCATGAACCTTTTGGCAAATTAAATGACATAGTACTTCCTAAACAAATCTTATTAGGTTCAACAAATATTCCATGCAGCTCACATATTTGGAGTTACTCGGAATTCACCTTAATCACAGCGTGCAGTCATTCCGCCATCGACCACAATTTCTGTTCCGGTAACAAAACGTGCTTCATCACTTGCAAGAAACAAAGCAGCAAACGCTGTATCACGGCCATCTCCCATAAAGCCTGCGGGAATTCGTTTTAAACGACTTTCAAGCAATTGATCCACATCACCGCCTGTACGTTGCCCTGCTAAACGAACCTCAACCATTGGCGTATGTAATTGACCCGGCAAGACAGTGTTTACACGTATTCCTTTAGGGGCATATTCGACAGCAGTCACTTTTGATAATTGAATAATTGCGGCTTTACTTGCGGCATATGCAACTTGCGGGGAACCTGTAAAACGAATTCCAGAAGTTGAAGCCGTATTTACAATCGAACCACCGCCTTGTTGCTCCATATAGGGAATGGCATGTTTACAAGTTAAAAAGACACTTTTTAAATTTAAGTCGAGCTGCTTGTTCCAAGCCTCTTCTGATAGAGCGACAGCACCACCAGCAGCAGAACCACCAACGTTATTCACTAAAATATCTACGCGTCCATATTTCTCTACACAGGCTTCAACCATGGCTTTGACTGACTGACTGTCAGTCACATCACATGCAAAAGGTGTCACGTCACCATCAAAGTTTTGAATACGATTTAAAGTCTCTTGCATTGCATCAATCGAACGATCTACGGCAAAAATTTTTGCTCCTGCTTTTGCAAAGAGTACTGCCGCTGCACGACCATTTCCCCAACCCGGACCCACACAACCTGCACCCGTAATGATTGCAACTTTGTCTTGCAAACGTCCTTGAGGATTAATTTCATCAAACATATTAAATTCCTGCTTTTGGAGTTGGTAATTCAGGAGCTACACCTGCTGGTGGTGGAACTTCAAATACATTAATCGTCATGGAAATCAGAGTGTAATAACCTGCTATCGCAACTAAATCGATTAATGTATCTGTTCCAAGTAGTTGCTCTATTTCTCTATAGGTCTGTTCAGAAACTCTTTTAGTTTCATGAAGCTCACAAATAAACTGATAAATTAATTGTTCATCTTTATGAATAAACGCAGGTTGCTCACCTAAACGAATTGCTTCAATGACGTCCGTACTTAGGCCAGCCTCAATTGCATAAGGTTTATGAGCAGCCCATTCATATTCAGCAAGCCAGTGTCTACCCATCAATAAAATAGCTAACTCACTCAAACGCGGCTCTAAACAACTGTCGTAGCGACAATATTGGCCAAGACTTTGTGCCAAGTTGGCTAACTTCGGATGATGCAACCAGATCGCTAAAGGACCTCGCACACCTTTACGTGGACCGCTTGCAATTGCATCGAATACAACTTGTTGTTCAGCAGTTAAATGTTCTGGGTCGATAGCTTTTAAACGCATGTCTATTCTCGATATAAGAAGTTGAGATAATTAATGAGATTTATCTAAAACTTGACTTGAGTGATTTGAATCAGAGGCTAACGGCATCTCTACCAAAGAATCTTTAGCCCGTAACAAACTACGCTTAGGTTTTTTCCCTGTTTGTTTTTCAAAGGCATCTGCATCGAAAGCATTTTCCCAACGAGCGACTGCATAAACCGCAAGCGTATTTCCAATAATGTTGGTAATTGCCATGATGGTTGCCATAATCCGGTCAACACCAAACAACAGTCCCAAACCACCTAAAGGTAAAGTTTTTACAGACTGTAAAGTCGCCGCCAACTTAATAAAGGCGCCTCCAGCGACAGTAGTGCCACCTTTCGAGGTAAAGCTTAAAATTGCTAATAGAACCAGTTGATCGATTAAACTCAAAGGTGTATCAGTTGCTTGAGCAATAAAGCCCACAGCAATCGCCATATATAAAGCTGTGCCATCTAAATTGAAGCTATAACCTGTAGGTAAGACAAACCCGACAACCGCTTCGTCACAACCCGTTTTTTTGAGTTTTTCAATCAGTTTAGGAAAGGCAACTTCACCAGATGCTGTACCGAATACCAAAAGTATTTCGTCACGAATTACTTTTAAAACAGTAAGGAAAGGTAGACCAATAATCCACGTCACAGCACCAAGAGCAAATACGATAAAGAAGAAGCAAGCTGCATAAAAAACACCAATTAATTTCATTAAATAAATTAGTGTTTCACCGCCGTAACTACCAATTGCAGCCGACATCGCCCCAAATGCACCGAGCGGCGCAAGCTTCATAATAAAGCCCAGCATCTTGAATAAGATGGTTTGTGCTTCATCAATTCCTTTAACAATGACAGAGTCCGGACCACAGCATAAATTGATAGCCATACCCGCTAAAATTGAAACGACCAATACTTGTAATACGTTTCCAGTCGCAAAAGCGTCTACGATAGTATGCGGAATCATATTTAAGAAGAAATCAACCGCGGAAAGTGTTGCTGAACCCTTTGCTGCATCAGGTTCGGCTAAGTCAGTTGCATGAAGGCCTAAACCAGGTTGCAACACATTGACAAACACAAAACCAATCAGCATTGCTACGGTTGTTAATACTTCAAAATAAATAAGTGACTTAATACCCAAACGGCCCAGTTTTTTCATATCTTTAATATGAGTTAAACCATGAACCAAGGTAAGAAAAATCAAAGGAGCTAAAAGCATTTTTAGTAAAGCAATAAATGCTTGACCTAATGGCTTCATTGCCTTTGCCCATTCGGGGGAAACTAAACCCAAAATAATGGCAGCAATAATTGCAATAATTACCTGCACATGTAGTTTTTTTAACATGTCGAATTCCTATATCGAAACTTTAAAATGCTTGTGCTTAAACACATCCCTGCATTTTTTGGCAAACGAATCCCCTATAAACAACATTCATATGTGTTTAGATTTACATTTATCAGAGGGTTCAATTGTCTAGAGTGTTTAACTCATCGAAAAGCTAGATTTAAAATATAATCTGTCATAGAATCAGTCCTTAATCATATTTTTCCAAATAAACCTGATCAATCCTATTTGCTAGACCAGTTTAAAAATCAACAATGATATCAATAACTTTTCACTAAAAATTGATATCGCTTGATAAAACATCACGTAAAATAAGAAGCTTATTTCTCCTTCCTTATAAGTTCCGTTCCTTACGTCTGAATTCATTGTTATATAATCACCATCTTTATGGAATAGGATTTAGGCACTATCAGATATGAATGAAATTAATATCGCACAAATCGACTTAAATCTATTAAAGTGCTTTGAAGTCTTATATGAAGAACAGAATGCTTCACGTGCAGCTGAGCGTTTAGGAATTACTCAATCTGCTGTCAGTGCCTCCTTAAGACGACTTAGAGATATTTACCAAGATCCACTTTTTCAGCGGACTGGCCGAGGTCTTGCACCCACCACCAAGGCTCATGCTTTAAAGCCCCTAGTGAGCAATGCTTTAAATATTTTTAGGGAAACCTTGTTGTCCCTACCCAATAATGAAAATACCTTGCAACAAAGAATTATCACGATTGGCATGTCTGATGATTTTGAAATTGCATTTGCACAAGAAATTATCGAACAAGTTAAATTAAAATTTCCACACTACAGAATCGTAATTAAACAAACCTACACGCATATCATTGCCGAAATGTTGGTCAAGCATAATGTTGATATTGGAGTGACATCTGGTGGAATCTACTATCATTCTTTGTATCGAGAATTAATGGTATTAGGTGATTATTCTTGTTTGGTAACACATCCCGAAGATGCAATTGAACTAAGCTTGGATAAGTTTTTAAGTTTTGAACATTTACTCATTTCAAATACTGGGCAAATTGGGATTGTTGACGAACATTTAACGAAATTAAATAAAACCAGACGGATTTTTGCTTCTACTTCTCATTTTGCAGCTATTCCGTGGTTATTAAAAAATAAAGGAACGGTTTGTACTCTTCCCACCCACGCCGCAAGAAAGATTTCTGAAATTGTACCTGCCCTGATTTATACAAAATGTCCAATTTCGATACCGACCTACCCCATGGTTCTTTCATGTAGAAAAACATCGCTTAAAGACAAAGCAATTTTGGATGTACAAGAAGTCATTAGAACAGTTATTAATAAGTATAAATAGACTTGTATATTAAGGAAATAACATGAAACTTAAACAAGTTCTAGAAAACAATTAATAGAACCAAAAAGGAGGTTTTAACCTCCTTTTAATTGAAAATTAAAGAAACCTTTTAGTTCATTTAAGTCGTTGTTGAGAGCTGCGAAAAATCTTTCTTTTCCAAGCGATTTAACAATGAACCAAAGCTTGCTGCAACAATGTACATAAATAATGAATACACAGCTGCTGGCATGGCAGCCATATTGCTTTCCATTACCGTAAAAGCAATGGTCATGGCTAAAGTACTGTTATGAATCCCGATTTCAAAGGCGCAAGCTTTTGCCTGAAAGCTATTTACACCGAATAATCGTGGAACAAAATAGCCCACCATTAAACTACACACACAGAACAGCAAAGTTGCTAACCCAATTTGTCCAAGATACGTCATCAGATTTTGGTAATCCCGCACAACTGCTAATATGATAATTGTTACTAGAAAAACAATAGCAAAAACACGTACAGGTCTATTGAGCTTTTCAGCTATATGAGGTGAAAAATGGCGGATTAGCATTCCAATACCGACAGGTATTAAAATAATAAGGAAAACTTGTATGATTTTAGAGAATTGCAATCCTACATTTTGTCCATTTTCCATAAAATGTTGTATTGCAAAGTTCACAATTAATGGAAGTGTAAATGCAGCAATCACCGAATTTATAGCGGTTAAAGTAATATTTAAGGCAATATCGCCTTTATAGAGATAACTAAATAAATTAGCAGTTGGTCCACCCGGTGATGCAGAAAGTAGCATTAAACCCACGGCGAGCATGGGTGGTAAAGCAAGAATCTTACAAATAATAAAAGCAATACTGACTAAAATAACCAGTTGGCAAAATAATGCGATAAAGACTGCTTTTGGATGTTGGCGCACACGTTTAAAGTCATTTATAGTCAACTCCAGCCCCAAACCAGCCATAATAATTGCAAGTGCGATAGGTAAAAATACGGTAATTAATCCTGAACCCATAATCTCATTCCTTTTCCATTTATTTATAGGCATTCCAGCCCATGAATACTTATGTTTTTAATTAAAAAATTCTGACTAAACCTTTAGTTCTTTTCTTAAAATTTTACCCACATTTGACTTAGGTAATTCATTGATAAATTGGATATGACGGGGTTGTTTATATCCTGTCAGGTTTTCTTTGGCATAGGTCTGGATTTCTTCAACCGATAAAGAAGCGTCTTTTTTAACAATAAAAGCTTTAGGTACTTCACCCGATTTTTCATCGGCAATGCCAACCACAGCGACTTCCAAAATTTTTGGATGTTGTGCCAAAACTTCTTCAATTTCATTTGGAAAAACATTAAAGCCTGAAACTAAAATCATATCTTTCTTGCGATCAATAATTTTGGTATAGCCTTTTTCATTCATAAAACCAATATCGCCTGTTCTAAAGAAACCATCGTCTGTCATGACTGCTTTAGTTTCTTCTGGCAAATTCCAATAACCTTTCATGACTTGCGGACCGCGGATTGCAATTTCTCCATTTTCACCGGGCGGTAATGGATTGCCTTCATCATCCAAAATAGCGATATCTGTACTCGGCACAGGAATACCGATCGTGCCACTAAAACAATTAGAAATCGGCGGGTTAAATGTCGCAACAGGAGAGGTTTCTGATAAGCCATATCCCTCACGGATAATACGTCCTGTCAGCTTTTCCCATCCATCGGCGGTAGATTTCAAAATTGCCATACCGCCGCCTGTAGTAATCTCCAAACGACTATGGTCCAATTTATTAAAGCCTTCATGATTAAGCAGTGCATTAAATAAAGTGTTTACGGCAGGAAAAACGGTAGGACGATACTTTTCAAAACAATGCACAAGAGCATCTAAATCACGTGGGTTCGGAACTAAAATAGTGGTATAACCTTTATTTATTGCGCTGTGCAGTAAACAGACTGTAAAACCAAAAATATGATAAAGTGGTAAAGCACAGATTGCGATTTCATCTTCAAAAGCATCTCTGTCACCAAAGTAGCTTTTAAAAATCACATTATTTTGTAATAAATTGGCGACAATATTTTTATGGGTTAGTTCTGCACCTTTTGATACACCTGTTGTCCCACCTGTGTATTGCAAAAGTGCAGTATCCTCAAGAATAAGTTTGGGGCGGATATAATCTTGGGCATTTACTGTCAACAAGATTTGCTTAAAATCGTAGTATTTTGAATCTGATGTGTCTAACCTTGGAGCTGGCTCGTCTAACATTTCTGTCATAGTTGTAGTGATAATCTGTTCAACAACCACTTGCTCTTTGACAGCATCATAAATAGGTACAAACTGTTCCAATATAAACAAGACTTTTGCGCCTGCATCGTTTAATTGATGCTTTAATTCACGTGCTGTATAGAGGGGATTAATATTGACCAGAATATAACCTGCGCGAATCACGGCAAGCGAAATAACCGGGTATTGAATAATATTGGGCATCATTATGGCAACACGTGTACCTTTTTCTAGGCCCAAACCTTGCAAGAACGTTGCTATTTTTCGGCTGTATAAGTCGATTTCCGCATAAGTAAAAGACTTATCTGCAAATATAAAAGCATTTCTTTTCTGAAACTTATTAAAACTGTTGTCCCACAGATCGAGAAGTGAAGTTTGTTCATCCGGCAATGTAATCGTACTTTCAATATTCCATTGCTTATATTCATCTAACCAAATTTGATTTTTCATCTTATTGTCCTTTTATGAGAGGGAGAAATGGAACTGTTCCTACTCCACTTTTTATATTTTCTTTATTCTCTTGATCTGCTTACTCTCTTACCGAAAAAATCCTTCTATATAAATAAGCGATCTATCAAATAGTTGAATTAAAATTTATAACCAATTTTCAAACCATAACCAATTGAATAGTTATCCTTATATTCGCCGACATAATATTCACTGCCTGCCTGTGCACCCAGCTGACCTTGGGCATTACCTAGCCATAGATACTTCACTCCACCTGAAATAAAGTATTTAGCGGTTGGACTATATTGGGCACCAAGCCCAACACTGTAATAACCTTTAGCAGGCCCACCTGTAGAAACACGTTCACCTGCTCCCGAGTCCCAACCTACAGAAACTGAACCTGTCCATTTATCGCTTAGACGTTGTCCAATCCCAAGATTAGCAGACCATTGATCGTCATAATAACGAACCAAATTAAAACCATTTGGACGACTTGGCGTTGATAAAACACCAACAACTTCTGAAATTTCGCCAAAACGATACGGTTTAAACTCAAAATCATTCCAGTGAACCCAGCGCACGTTACCGAACAATAAAGTACCTTTGCGTAGCCCAGTCTGAAATTCCAAATTCACTGACTCTGGCGCTCTAAACTTAGTTGAACCTGATGTTCCTGCTTCGGGTAAACCCGCAACAATACGATTGAGTGCCTCTCTCCGCGATTCAGTGAGTTGTCCTATAGAAACCATATACGCCAAATGCTGATCAAGAAAATCACGGCCTTGCTGCGTACTCAACATATCAACCAGTGGCGCATTTTCATTAGCAGTCACTTCATGCATAATTTCTGAACGATAGGTCAATGAGGCTTTAATGGCTTTTTCGGGAATTTGATAACCAAATCCTGCCAACCATCCCCAATCTCCAACCTCTTTGGCATTAAAGTCATAGCCATTATATAAACTGAAAACTTGACCTCTTAAATTGACGTTACTTTTAAAAGTCTGATAAACAGGACCTGCATAAAAATTCCAGTTCTTATCCGGTTGATAACCAAATATCAGACTAAAATTTTGCATAACAAAATTCGATTTGGTGTTCCCTGTTACGACCTCTCCACCGGTCTTTTGGGCAAGTGTTGCTGAATCAATGCCTGGTACTAAAATCGTATCACTCGGCTTAGCAACAAAACTGTTATTTCCATAATATTCAGAGTCGGAAGTAAATGGCTGATCGTAAAGAAAACCAAATGAGAACTGAGGTGCTAACTGTAATTTCAGAGCCGCACTTGGGCGATAATCAGAGTTTGCAATATCAGAAATACTATTACGCGTGGGGTTGGTACCTGCTTCTTGTCCTTCTAACGAAGTGTCTGAAACAGATAAACTTGCCTCAAAATAATTACCGGGTTGTAGAAATGCAGAAATTGATTGTCCTGTTCGATCAAATGCTGCTGCATAGAGTGGGCTCGTACAAAATGAAGCCATGACCATGACTAATGTTTTCTTTTTCATCTTTTAATCCGTCCTAGATTTTTATTTTTACTTATTAGGGCACTCTTATACTGAACGCCCGAATTTTGTTTTTACATGATGATTGTTATTAGGCAATTTCTATAAAATCAGATTCTACTCCTGCTCATTTAATGGGTTGTCTAAGGAATGGTTCTTACTAGAACCATTCTTCCGGCATATTCAGTGGAGTCGTCTCTACCGGATCAAGTACAGCTAACCAACTCATAATTTTTGGCATTTCCCAACCAAAGAAATAATCACAAGCTGCAAGTTTCCCGTGCAGAAAATCAGGGTCTGTTGAGTTTGGCAGAAGCTTATGAACGACTACCGCCTGATCAAGCCATAACCATCCCACCACAAGATGTCCAAAAGCTTCCAGATAATTAGCTGCATTTGCCAGTTGAAGTTCCACATCGGTTAAGGCATGCAATTTCTCTGTTATATTTTGGATGAGTTGCCAATTTTGAGCTAATTGATCTGCATGATCTTTTAAAGAAGGCTCTGCTTTGGCTTGTTCAATCGTATTGATGATTTTTTCATGTAATAGTTTCATTGACAGCCCCTGATTAAGACGAGTTTTCCGTCCTAATAAATCGAGTGCCTGAATGCCAAATGTTCCTTCATGAATTGGATTAAGTCGATTGTCCCGATAAAACTGTTCAACATTATATTCACGGGTATAACCATATCCGCCATGAACTTGAATGGCTAAATCATTGGCGACTAGTCCCCATTCAGAAGACCAGCTTTTCACCACTGGCGTTAATAAATCAAGTAATTGATGGGCCTGATTGCGTTGCTCGGCATCTTCAAGTGAGTGGATATCATCGGTTAATCGAGCTGCATATAGGCAGAGTGCTAACGCGCCTGAGACATACGCTTTTTGCGCCAAGAGCATCCGGCGAACATCGGCATGTTGAATAAGTGGAATCTGTGGCGAACTTGGATTGCGTTCGCTACGAGAACGCCCTTGTACTCGAGTTTTTGCATAATCTAAAGCATGCAAATAACCTGTATACCCCAATGCGGCCGCACCCAGACCAACTGAAATTCGGGCCTCATTCATCATATGGAACATATAGGCCAGCCCTTTACCGGCTTCGCCAACCAGTTCACCAATTGCGCCAGCTTCTCCTTCAGGTGTGTAACGACCTTCACCAAAATTCAGCACACAGTTGACTGTTCCCCGATAGCCCATTTTATGGTTAATTCCAGCTAATACCACATCATTACGTTCACTTGGTTGTCCATTTTCATCGAGTAATTTACGCGGTACGGTAAACAGAGAAATGCCTTGTACCCCTGCTGGTAATTGTCCATTTTCATCTGGAATTTTTGCCAAAACCAAATGAACAATATTGTCAGAGATATCGTGCTCACCGCCTGAAATCCACATTTTATTGCCGAACAAACGATAACGACCATCTTCTGTTTTAATAGCACGTGTCCGAATATCAGCAAGACTTGAACCAGCTTGTGGTTCAGACAAACACATCGTTCCGAAGCATTTTCCTTCTATCATGGCATTGACATAGGGTCTAACTTTTTCAGGCTCGCCATGCGCCATCAATAAATTTGCATTACCAATGGTTAAAAAAGCATAGCCTGCTGTCCCTGAATTGGCACCGAGTAGATAGGCCATACCAGCCCGCTCAATGGTATTAGGTAAGCTCATGCCATTCCAATCCGATGGAAACGCTGCACTCATCAAACCCGCCTCAGCAAATGCCTTAAGTGCAACCCCGACTTCAGGATTAACAGTGACACGTTCACCATCAAAAACAGGTTCGTTACTGTCATTTTTTTTATTATGGGGAGCAAATAAATCGGTTGCTAGGGCCTCGTAAACGTTTAAAACAGATGTATATTCAAAACGGTCCTGTCCTGCAAAAGAGTCGCGTTGACTAAGTTCTTCGACTTTTAGCCAGTCGAATAACAAAAAATCTACATCACGACGAGAGAGAATTAATTCATTGCTCATGGGTTATTCCTATACATTTACAAGTGTAAGCCACTCTGTCACGAGTGCTGGTTTTGCTTCGTCTTCGATTTCAATCGTGACTTCCATGATCAATTGATAACTTCCCTTATTTTTTGGGGAAACATTTTTTAAGTGAAAATGTCCACGCACTCTCTTACCACTATGCACAGGACTAATAAAACGCAAATTATTAATGCCATAATTCACGCCTGATTTCTGCCCTTGTACAGTAGGCAAGACCTGAGCGGCCATCGCTGAAAGTAAAGAGAGAGTTAAAAAACCATGGGCAATCGTGCCCCCAAAAGGTGTCTGGCGAGCAGCCTCTTCATCAACATGAATAAATTGACGATCTTGGGTTACATCCGCAAAAGTATTAATCATGCTTTGATCAATGATCATCCACTGCGAGCTACCTAATGCTTGATCTTGCAACTCAAGAAGCTGGTCGATGCTCAATGTATTTTTTGCAGTTATTGTCAAAATTATTCTCCTGCCATTAATGAAGCCTTTTTCAGCTCAAGTTCGCCCTGAGCGCCCCCTCTGACAGGCACAATCTCACCAGTACGGTCTGCAACATCTGCTAAACGCTGTGCTAAAACATGCGGGACTTGTTCATCTGTACCTAAATAAATTCCTTGCGTAAGAGTAATGTGGGCAGCTTCAAAACTACCTGCGCCAGCACAAAGAATCATACGTGTAGGTGCATCTTCGCTAACCAAAGTCGCGATTGCAGGACTGACCGCACTTGGAGCAAGCGCTTTAAGGGCTTCTTCGGGCAATAATCCTTCAAGCATACGAGTGGCAGCTGTTGGCGCTAAACAATTCACCCGAACATTAGATTTTTCACCCTCTAAAGCCAGTGTCTGCATGAGTCCAACCAATGCCATTTTTGCAGCACTATAGTTCGATTGTCCAAAATTGCCATATAGACCAGAAGATGAAGTCGTCATAACAATACGACCATATTTTTGCTCGCGCATGATATCCCATACCGCTTTTGTACAATTGACTGCCCCCATTAAATGGACATCAATCACGGTACGGAAGTCATCTAAGGACATTTTGCTAAAGGTTTTATCACGGAGAATGCCTGCATTATTGACCAAAATATCCACCCGTCCCCAACGGGCAATGGTTTGCTCTACCATCTGTTGAACTTGTTCAATATCCGTAACTGAAGCACCGTTTGCCATTGCTTCACCACCGGCCGCAATAATTTCGTCTACAACTTTTTGGGCTGCCATGGTTGAGCCGCCTTTACCGTTTACATCACTACCCAGATCATTCACGACCACTTTTGCACCCAAACGAGCCAGTAACAGCGCATGTTCCCGCCCTAGACCAGCGCCTGCACCTGTAACAATAGCCACTCGATTGTTTAAATTAATTGTCATGATTTTTTCCTAAATAAATGTATAAGGTGTATTTAATAAATGTTTTAATAAGCTGTCACACCGCCATCAATTGCAATAGCTTGACCTGTGAGATATGAGTTTTCTTTGGCACATATCATCAACATCATTGCCACCACTTCGCTTGGATGCCCAAGACGCTTCATTGGCGAGGCCTGCGCTAAAAAGTCTTGTTTCTCTTTGAGTTCACTGTCGACCACCATCGGGGTGGTTGTATAAAATGGACAAATTGCATTAACTCGAATGCCTTTATTTGCATATTCAATCGCTGCTGTTTTGGTTAATCCCACCACAGCATGCTTTGCCGCAGCATAGGCAGCCAATTTGGGAGCCGCGCCTAAACCTGCAACAGAAGCAACATTGAGAATAATGCCACCACCTTGTTGCAACATCTGACGAATTTGATGCTTCATTCCAAAGAACACACCTTTGGCATTGACGGCAAAACTCAAATCCAGATCTGCTTCATCGGTATCAATAAAGCTTTTCATAGGCGGACTCATACCTGCATTATTGATCCCGACATCGATTCTACCAAACTGAGTAACTGCACTTTGCACCAAAGCCTGTACATCTGCTTCACAGCTGACATCACACACTTGCGCGACCACCTCCACTCCTGCTTGGCGTAGCGGTTCAACTACAGTATTTAACCCTTCAATATTCAAGTCACCCAACACTAATTTTGCGCCATACTTTGCCAGTTGCTCTGCCAGCAATGCACCAAATCCACTCGCCGCACCTGTGATTAAGACCACTTGACCTGAATAATGTTCGTACATCGCTATTCTTCCCTAAATCGTTAAACCGCCATCAACCACAATACATTCACCATTCGTATAGCTCGCAGCATCTGACACTAAATAAAGTACAGTTCCAGCCATTTCACGTGGTTCTGCGTGACGGCGTAATGGAATTGAACTCATCCAGCTTGTATAAATATCTTCATTTTCAAATAGTGCCGAAGCAAATTTGGTTTTGGTAAGACCCGGCAATAAAGCATTCACTCGAATACCCAACGGACCACATTCCTTTGCAAATGCTTTGGTCATATTAACTACAGCAGCTTTGGTAATAGAATATATTCCTTGTTGGTCTCCTGGCTGTAAAGCATTTACAGATGCCGTATTAACAATTGCACCTTTGCCCTGTTCTTTCATTAATTTGCCCGCTTCAATAGACATAAAGAAATATCCACGAATATTGACTTCAACTGTTTTGTTATATGCAGCAATATCCGTATCAAGAATGTGCCCAAAATAGGGATTGGCGGCTGCATTGTTGACTAAAATATCTAAACGCCCATGTTCTTTACGGATATATTCAAAAATTTCTGCAATATCTTCTAATTTACCCACATGGCAAGCAAAAGCCTCTGCCTTTCCATTTGCTGCAATAATTTCATTAGCAACACGTTGGCAATCTTCCACTTTCCGACTAGAGACAATTACATGTGCACCTTGTTCAGCTAATAGTTTGGCAATTTCCTCACCAATGCCACGACTTGCACCTGTAACTAAGGCTATTTTTCCAGTCAAATCAAATAAATGTGTTGCCATATCATTTCCTTATGTTCCTAGGTTTAATAAAATTAGTTGTAAGTAACGCTTGCCAAATATTATTTGCCTCAAGCGCTACGTTCAAAATTCACGGTTTTAATCACTCTATTTTTTATGCTATTTCCTGACCATAGCTAACTTGTTACAATGAATAAAATGAATTGTTTGAATAACAAACTATGAATGAAATGAATAATAATATTGCCTCTCTTGCTCGTATTGATCTCAATTTATTTCGTGTATTTGTTGCAATTTATAAAGAAAAAAATCTAACACGGGCAAGTGAACAACTTTTTCTTAGCCAACCTGCTGTTAGTCATGCTTTAGCTCGTTTACGCGATCACTTTAATGACCCACTATTTGTTCGAGATGGACATGGCGTTGTTCCCTCACCGTTAGCTAAACGTTTGTGGCCTACAATTGAACAGTCATTGCAACTTATGCAGCAAGCAATTCAAAGCACACATGACTTTCAGCCCGCACGTGATTTGACTCATCTCACCATTGCTATGAATGATGAATATGAATGGATTTATTTACCTTATATAATTCAACACTTAACCCAATTTAACCCTAATTTGCAGCTAAACAGTGTACGTATTGACCGTAAGAATTTAAGACATGAACTTTCAACAGGAAAAATCGATTTTGCGATTGATGTTGAACATTCTGTCGAAGAAAGCATTAATTACGAATGCTTTTCTAAAGATAAATTTGTAGTCATAAGCCGTAACCAGCACCCTTTATTATCGTCAGCGGAACTAACAAAAGAAATCTATTTAGAGGCTAAACACATTACCGTTTCCTCCCGTCCCACAGGTCGTGTATTTGAAGATTTTTTCTTGTCTAAACAAGGTATTAAAAGAATAATAAGTTTCCGCTGCCAACAATATGAAACCGCGATTAAGCTGATTACCCAAACGGATCATTTACTCACTATTCCTCAACGTCAAATTGCTTATTTTAAAGATGATTATCCTCAACTTAAGGTACATCCACTCCCTATTGATATAGATGGATACCAAATGAATTTATATTGGGACCGTCAAAAGTCCGATGAACATCAAATAGCCTGGTGCAAAATGCAACTATTAAAGATTATGAGCAATTTGAACTGTTAAGCTTACGGCTTACTCATGCAGCACCTGATGATTTTCTCAGTGCAAGTGCTGCCGATATTTTCAACTCTCTGGTCGAGTCACAATTGGAAAACCATTGTTAGACTTTTTAAATAAAGAGAAGAACTTACCAATTTTTAATGGGTTTCCTTTTACTTCACTGTCTTTAGAAACTAAGACTTTTGAAGCATCGGCCCCACCTGTAATTAACTGCAAATATAAAAGTTTAGTCAGCTTTAACGTTGGGCAGTTTGTTGGTAAGCGATCATTTTCATATTTATCAAAGAGCATTACGGAGTTTTCAATCCGCAATGAAAAATTTTCTTGTGTATCGGTCAGGACCAAGTTCATACATTGATTTTCATTTTTTAAATTTTCGACATCTAGATTGGTTGCCATCGCCTCAAGAAATCTTTCAGTAGGCGTATGAATCAGTAAACCTAAACGACCAGACGTACTCTTAAGTGGAGTAAAGCCTTGTAATTCTTGAGCACCTGATAAATAGAAATTACGCCAAGTTGCCGCTTCTGCTGAATAACCTAATTGTCGATAGGTTTTTGCTAATAAATCTTTTGCTTGAGAATTTGCTGGATTATTAAATACCACATACTTTAAAACTTCTGCTGCCCATCTATATTCAGCTTTGTTATAGGCGTCTTGAGCATTTTTCAAGGCATTCGCCTCTCCTCCTGCCAGTTCAATATATTTCTTTGCTGCATCTTTAGGCGGTAATGGGTCTAAATTTGAAGGATTGGCGTCAAACCAGCCCATATAATATTGATATACAGCCTTCGCATTATGTTTTAAGGTGCCATAATAGCCGTGCGCATATAGCTTTTGATCTAACTCTGGCGGCAGTTTAATTTTTTCTGCAATTTCAGCACCATTTAAACCAGAATTCATATAACGAACTGTTTGGTCGTGAATGAATTTATAGACATCTCTTTGTGTTTTAATAAAATCTTGAATATTTTGATTACCCCAAACAGGCCAATGATGCTGAGCAATAAAAACCTCTGAATTTTGAGTTTGCTCTAAAGCTTGGCTTAAATAACTGACCCATTTTAGCGTATCACGGACTTTAGCACCTCGTAATGTGTAGAGATTATGCAAAGTATGAGAAAGGATCTCTGCACCGTTATACAGTTTCATTGAGGGAATTGAGAAGGTTAATTCTGAAGGTGCTTCAGAACTCGGAACGTTATAAAATACGAAATCTAACCCATCAATATTCATTTTTTGTTCTTTCTGGGTAATTAACTGATTGGGTTCTAAAATCCCGATTTGGCCGACTGCTACAGCCTTACCTAAACCATTATCTACTAAACCTTCGGTATTTTTAGGCAAATATGTTCCATACATATAGGTTGCTCGCCGAGTCATTGCTGGGCCAGCCATAATATTCTCGCTGGTCGCTTCTTCCATAAAGCCTTCGGGTGCAATAATCGATATTTTCTTTTGCTTTAATTCTTCGGTAGAGATAACACCTAGCGCTCCCCCAAAATGGTCAACATGGCTATGTGTGAAAATAATCGCTGAGATTTTTTGGTCACCTAGATGCTGCCTTGCAAATTTAATAGCAGCTTCGGCAGTTTCTTTTGACGTTAAAGTGTCAACAATAATCCAGCCGCTCTTCCCCTGAATAATGGTCATGTTTGCCAGATCAAAACCGCGAACTTGCCAAACACGGTCTGCAACTTTAAACAAACCCACATTATTATTTAATTTAGCCTGCCGCCAAAGGCTCGGATTTACAGTATCAGGGGCCTGATCTTTAATAAAATTAAATGCATCAAAATCCCAAATTACATCTCCTTGCTCATTCTTTATTTGCCCACTGGGTTTAGCAATAAAACCTCTTGCGGCGTTATTAAACTCATCAGCATTTTGGAGATTATATTTACTACTATAAGAAGCATTTGAATCAATAACTGCTTTTTCTACTTTAGTTGCTGCAAATGTATTGAAAGATAAAGCGCATAACAATGAAGTAGTGAGTACGTTAAGTTTCATAAAATTTCCTTATTTATGTTCTCTATACGTTGTATCCCATCATATTGGGGAGACATTTTTATTGAATTAAACTTTCTTATTGAACTAACAAAAAACCAATCTTTCATCAAAAAATTGGTTTAGTTTGAACCTAGATTTTAAGAACATCCTTTTGTTTCAAAAGCGTCTTTCGAGGTGTAATGAATATCTGGTAAATAGTCGCCCATGACTGCTTTTTCTTCGCCTGGTGCTTTCACTTTTTGAACGGCGTAAGCAAAATCATTATTCGGTAATAAATTACGCATAATAAATAAGCCAAAGTCTGTGTGACCAAAAGCTTTACCATCTTCGGCTGTATAGCCTGAACCACGCGGGCTTAGCTCAAGAAAATACACGCCACACTCTTCTCGGGCATTTGCTGGTCGATCTTCTGGTAAAGATGCAACAATGGTATAGAAACCGTCTTTATCTACTTTTTGAATATTTTCATCATAAAGACAATAATTTGTTGCAGTGGTAATCACTTCGTTAGTACAAATTGACCAATAACGGACATCAGTTTTTTGAACAAATGGATCGTTATTAAATGTTTTCTCTGTGTTTGGAAGTTTACCTCGAAGTTCTATGACTTTACCTAGTTTACGGCTTACCGCAGCATAGACATATTCATTATCCGGAGTCGCCCAATAACCAAGTTTAGGTGTTACCGTTAAACCTTCACATTTATCGATCGGCTGCTTGGTAATCGGATCAAATTTATAAATACATTTGAAACTATCTAAAGCACTAAAGGCTTTGTACCATTTTGGCTCTTGTTGTGCAGGAAAACCCTCATATCTGTTTTGGTTAAAAGCATCCAAAGTAACTTTTAATGGCATTGTTGATATACGGTCAATCGGTGCTTTTTTTACCTGTAAAATATTACAAACGTCTTGCCCTTTCTTAATGTCACCGTTTGCCAGTTGTACTTTAAAACGCGGAAAACTTACATTACCTTTAATATCCATATTTTTGTTAGGTACATAGACACGGTACAAAATAGCAACTTTACCGTCTGCTGTTTTAGGCGCATACAAAGTATTACTTAAAGGACTATTTGGTAGGTCTCCCAATTGTAATTGCACTGAGTAAGCGCGGTTTTTACCTAGACGGTTATTGCCGACTACAAACGGGTTAACTGAACCTTGGTTAGGCAAAATAGTAGCGTCTAATAATGAGTTAACCCGCTCACCTTTAGCAGTATAGCTCACCAATGAAAAGTGTCTTGAATAAGGATAATCACCATCAATCATCACTTTTGCACCTTCAGGTACAATAAATTCTGATGACCAATATGTCACGTTAGAATCGGGAAAAGCATAGTTTAAAGGATCTTCACCCGTATGCTGTTTACTTGTCACAGAATCTTGCCACATGCAATCTGTTAACTCAGTTTCTGGGGTGGTTGGATTATTTACCTGAGTGGAATCATCGCTGTCATTACATGCACTTAAACTCACTGAACCAACAACAGTCAATAATATTGCAATCTTTAATCGATTAATCTTTTCCATAATTCTTTTTTCCATTTTGACCAAATTATAAAAACTTCATCCTTTGGTTTCCCTTGTTATATTTTGAACCTTAAATTTTAAGATCTAATCCATTTAGATTAAAATAATAATCCAAATAGATTAAATATCAAGCTATTTTTATCACCAATCAAGAAAATTATTTCCTTCTATTAAGTCAATAAAATTATTTTCAATATCAAAAGGATAAGTAATAAAAAATATTATTTTAAGGCATAGTGAATATGCAGATACTCTAAAAATGTTAAATGAGACCCTCTAAAATTATCTTTGTGAAATTAGACAAACTTCTTTCTTTATTTATAAAAATGTTCAGCTTTAAAACGAATTCCCCCTTCAATATAGTCTTTTAAATATTTTCCTAATAATCTATGGTCCTTAACATCTGTTGGCCAAAAATGCTCAAGCCCAATATCACTAATCACATTTAAAATGATATTAAAAGTAAAAAGAACTTTAAGTGAAATCGCATTAGAATCAGCATCAGGTAAAGCCTGTTTTAATAAAGCTACAGCTTTATTTGCAATCGGTACTAAGGTTTTCGCAACAATAACTCGTCCTTCATCTCCGGCACTAATGGTCTTAGAGAAAAACTTTAAGTAATGAATTCCGTTATCCTGTAAAAGTATTTTTACCATTGGCTTCATTAACGCATCTACCACATCAGAAACCTGTACGTTATCTGAAGGAATAGCATTTAGTAATTCAAGGCTGTCAGCCATATATGGCTGCATAACATGATCTAAGGCCGCTTCTACTAAGCCCCATTTAGACTTAAAGTGGTAATAAAGTGCCGACTTGTTTGCTACGCCTGCGGTCTCATTAATTTTTTGCACTGATAGCGTTTCAATATTATTTTGTGAAAAGAGAATGATTGCTGCTTCTATCAATTTTTCTTTAGTCTGCTGTTTACTCATTAGATTCCACAATTCAGTTAAAATTAAATTCCTTAAGGGCATAGACATAACAAATAAACCAAAATTTAATATATTGGCCTTATAAGTAAGTCAAACAATCAAAGATGAATTCAAAAACTTCTAATTATTTTGTTTAACAGCGTTCATCTTTAAAAGAAAAATAATAATCCATATAGATTAAATAGCAAGTTTTTTATTGGAAGGATTTGGGTTTGTCAGCTTACTTTTAGCATCCTAATTTGTTGTAAAGCTGTAGTGATTGATGCAGCAATAGTTCTGCTGCATCAATCAATTACCTATTAAGATATTTAAAACATGATTAAATATGATTCATTCGCTCAAGTTCACAAATTAAACCAGAATGGTCTAACTCACCATCTCCGGCAACAAGCATATTTTCAAATAATTGACTGACCTGTTGGGCAATAGGTAAATTCAGCTCAAGCGATTTGGCATAGTTAACGGCCGTATGAATATCTTTATGCTGGTTTCGAGCAGTGCCTCCCGGTTTAAAATCTCGATTTAGCATACGCTCACCATGCTGCTGTAAAATTGGGGAGTCGGCAAAGCCTCCCGTGAGTGCCTGTTTTAGCTTAATAGGATCGGCGCCAGCTTTACTGGCAAGCAATAAACCTTCGCTTACTGTTGCAATGGTGGTGGCTACAATCATTTGATTTACAAGTTTTGCAAGCATTCCACAGCCAGCCCCGCCCACTAAAATTGGTCGGCCCATTGCACTTAAAATAGTTTCAGCTTGTGAAAATGTTTTAGCTTCACCACCTACCATAATAGCAAGACTTGCATTTTGAGCACCTTTTTCTCCACCGGACACAGGAGCATCTAAGTATCTAAGTCCTCTTTGTTTACACTTTTCATTTTGTGCTTTTGCAACTTCAACCGGTATCGAACTCATGACAATAACCGTGCTTTCAGGTTTTAGCTCTGAAACTGCACCGTGTTCTTTAAACAGAATTTCATCACAGGTTTTTCCGTCGCTAAGCATACAAATCAGAAACTCTACATCTTTTCCAACTTGTTCAAGGTCAGAGCAAACATGGGCACCTGCCTCTTTTAAGCTATCTGCTTTAGAGGAAGTTCTATTCCAGACCTTAACTTGATGACCTGCCTTGAGTAAATTCATAGCCATCGGCATACCCATAATGCCTGTACCCACAAACCCGATGGTCGCCATTATTTCATCTCCGCAGCTGTTCGAACTTTAAGTTGCTGTTGTTCTACTTTTAAGCTATTCGATTTTAACTTTGCTAATAGCAATAGTCCTAAGCCGCCCATCGCTACAAAGCCGGCAATAGCAAGGAATGCGACTGTGTAAGTTCCTGTGGTCGTGTATAAATATCCAGTTAAATATGGGCCAGTAAAACCACTTAAATTACCTACCGAGTTAATC
The DNA here is from genome assembly GCF_025514355.1 of Acinetobacter sp. WU_MDCI_Abxe161. NCBI lineage: Bacteria > Pseudomonadati > Pseudomonadota > Gammaproteobacteria > Moraxellales > Moraxellaceae > Acinetobacter > Acinetobacter sp. WU_MDCI_Abxe161. Next base: position 7,118 of record NZ_JAHPTU010000024.1, on the reverse strand, counting down.
AATCCGATTCCGGCTGCGGCCCCCACACCCGTTAGAGTTTGTCCAGGAATGGTCCAGAAAATATTAATCGCACTAAATACGCCAATCGCAAGCAGAATAAAGCCTACAATAATTGCCCAAGGCTGATTTACAATCAGTGCAATCGCAATTGCGAAAGCCGCCATAAGTGCAGCACAAGCACCGTGTTTGTAACGCTCTTGTTTACGGTCAGAACGGCGGCTCCATAAAACCATACCAACAGCTGCAAATGCATATGGAATTGCGGTAAGTAAGCCATTTTGAATAAGGCTAATTTGCATACCAAATGTGTTACGGAACGACTCTAAAACACTTGGTAAGAAGAAGAACATCGCATTTGAACCAGAGGTAATTCCAAAGTACACAACTGCCATAATCCACACTAAAGGGTTTTTAAACACTTGTTTAATGAGTTCACCTTTTGTTAAAGCAGCATCGGCAGATTGCGCTTTTTCTCTTTCTTCGCGCTCTAATGTAGTCATTAACCATTGACGCTGCTCAGCTGTTAACCACTCTGCTTCTTTTGGGTTATTGGTTAAATATTTAAGACAGATTAATCCTAAAATAATGGAAGGAATTCCTTCTAGCACATACATCAAACGCCAGCCTTCATAGCCAATCGTATTGCCCCATTGCATGAGACCGACTGAAATTGGCGCTCCAATAATTTGAGCAATTGGTAGTCCAAGATAAAACGTTGCAAAAACGCGGGCACGATATTTTGCAGGAAACCACAAGGTTAAATAAAAGATAACGCCCGGAAAGAAACCCGCTTCTGCAATACCAAGTAAAAACCGTAAAACGATAAATTGAGTGCCGCTATGAATAAAGCCCATAAGTCCGGCAATAATGCCCCAAGTAATCATAATTCGGGCAATCCAGATTCGTGCTCCAAAACGATGAAGCAAGATATTACTTGGAACTTCTGCGATAAAATAACCAAGAAAAAATACACCCGCACCCAAACCAAAAATGGTTTGAGTAATTCCAAGTGCATCATTCATGTGTAGGGCAGCAAAACCAATATTGGTTCTGTCTAGAAATGCCATAATGAATAGAATAATGAGAAACGGGATAATTCGATTTGAAATACGTTTAATTGTCTGCTCTTCGAGAGCAGTTACATTTTTGATATCTTCCATAATAACTCTCACATTAAGTGGCGATCACTGCCATTAATTTTGGGTATCTTCTATATGTGCCTGAATCACGCTTTCAAAATTTTCATCTGCTTGGAAACCTAAAGATTCGGCATATTCAGCTTTCACCTGAACAGGCCAACTTTTAACAATACGTTGAATGGTTTTGTCTTCTTGCCATTGCACCAAATCAGTTGCTTGTTTGCCTGCAACTTTTTCAAGTGCCTCAAGCATTTCTTTAACTGTGACTGTTAATCCCGGTAGAGGAATAATTCGGTTATCTTGAAGTACATCTGACGAAAGTGACGCTGCTTTAATCATTGATTCAACACAACGTCGCGGTGAAGTAACAAAAACTGGAGTATCTGAAGGTACGGGGCAAATAGCCGGTTCGCCTTTTAACGGTTCACGGATGATTGAGCTAAAAAATGTCGAGGCAGCTTTATTCGGTTTACCGGGACGAACCACAATAGTCGGTAGTCTTAAAACACGACCATCAATAAAGCCTTTACGTGAATAATCTGAAACAAGTAATTCTCCTATCGCTTTTTGCATGCCGTAAGAAGACTTTGGTGTAACCACTGTCTCATCTGTCACAACTTCTGGTAATTGACCACCAAATACAGCACAACCACTAGCAAAAATGACTCGAGGCGTAGTTTGCTTCTTTCTTAATTCTTCTAATAAATTTAAGAGTCCATACAAATTAACATCCATACCTAAATCAAAATCGGCCTCTGCTGCTGAGCTCACCACAGCGGCCAAATGCCAAACGACATCAATATTTTCTGTAATATGAGCAACTGTAGTTTTATCGGTAATATCACCGACAATCACTTCAATTCTCGGGTCTTGCGGCAAATCATCGCCTGCAAATGCATCAAATAGAATAATTTTATCGATGGGCTCAGGTTTATTGTCCTCTAAAGTCAAACTGCCAGTTTTTAAGATCTCTTTAGCGATTTGTTTTCCAATAAAACCTGTTCCACCAGTGATTAGCACATTCATATAGAGGTCCTTTCCTAGTTTTTATTCACTTAAAAACTTTTGTAATTGTCGTGAATTAAACGATAAGGACTCCTTTTAATAATTTCCAATGAATAATTTCTAAATATTGATAACTTTTTAATATCAATTTTATGTTTATAAATTTACTAAACAAAGCAGGTTTTTCTTTTTGATTTTAAAGCCTCAAACCCGACTATGGTTTGAGGCTGAATATTTTATTTACGTTTTGCATTTTTAAGTAAGATATTAATAAATGCTGCTGCAATATCAGACACTGGTTCATCTTTGCGCGTCAAAATTCCATAATCCTGCGCATCTAAAATTAGATCTGTTTCTAAAATCTGTAATTGCCCCTCTTTTACCTGATCAATCACCATCGCTTCGGGCAACATTCCCACCATAGGTGCACCTTTTAAGATCTGCAAAAAGGTCTGCATCGACATGGTATTGACCGTATTTAAAGGAATCTTGACTTTTGCTCGGGCAAATGCGCCTTCCATACGTTCTCGAATTGGCGTGCCTTTCGGATAAAGTACCCATGGCCAATTTAGTAATTCTTCTAATGTACAAAACTTTTTATGAGCACATGGATGAGCATTATTTACCACTATGCAAAACGGCTCTGGGCCTAAAGGTTGGAAATCAAAAAATTGACTTTGCGTCACCGCGGTAAAACGACCTACGGCTAAATCTAGAGTATGTTCACTTAGCATTTCCATTAAATGGTCACTGGTTTGCTCAACAACATCGATAGAAAGTAGTGGCCATTGTTTCTTAATCTCAATAATTGAGTTTGGAATTACCACAGCGGTTGCGGCAAAGATACCGCCTACTTTTAAAAAACCATAACCACCTAACCGTAAAATTTCTATGTCTTCGACAAAATGCTTTGCATCATTTAAAACACGCTGCGCATATCGAATCACCTGCTCGCCCAAAGCTGTTACTGGCATATTGCGAGGCAGACGTTCAAAAACCTGAAATCCGAGAAGGCTCTCAATTTCTTTTAGCATTTTACTCACCGCAGGCTGACTTAAGTTCATCTGCTCGGCTGCCAAATGCATATTATTGGTTCGTGCCAAAGTTTCCAACAAAACCAAGTGCTTGAATTTCAACCAATTATTTAGGCTTGTATAAGTCAAATCCGCCATTTATAAAAATCCTTTTTGATAACTATTCGTTATTAATAATTAAATTATTACGATTGGTGTTTATTAAATAAGAAACATATCATGATTTCAAATAAAAGAAGGATGCTTTAAATGAACTTTACGTTAAATTCCCAGAACTCATTACCAGACGATGCAACTCAAGGATGCTTAATTGGTCGCGCGTGGATTCCAAATCAAATTTCCGGTCCATCTCCGATTCTTTTAAAAGGTGATCAGGTTTTTGATATTTCAGAAAAGTTTCACACGATTTCCCAGTTGCTTGAAAGCTCAGATCCTTTAAAAGCTTTATCTGAAATTGAAGGAAAATTAGTTGGGTCAATTGATGAGTTATTTGCCAATACAGTCGCTGAACCAGATACAAACAAGGCATATTTTTTAGCCCCTATTGATTTACAAGTGATTAAAGCGGCTGGTGTTACTTTTGCAGCAAGCATGTTAGAGCGTGTGATTGAAGAACAAGCTGGTGGCGATGCACAAAAAGCTCAATCGATCCGTGAAGTGGTACAAGGGGTAATCGGTGATAATTTAAAAACAATCGAACCCGGCTCGGAAAAAGCCCTTCAACTCAAAGAATATTTAATTGAGCAAAAAATGTGGTCTCAATATCTTGAGGTGGGCATTGGTACTGACGCTGAAATTTTTACTAAAGCACCCGTTTTAGCGGCTGTGGGAACTGGTCAAAATATTGGTATTCACCCGAAATCTGAATGGAATAATCCGGAACCAGAAGTTGTATTGGTTGCAAATAGCCACGGTAAAATTTTAGGCGCGACTTTAGGAAACGATGTGAATTTACGGGACTTTGAAGGCCGTAGCGCCTTACTGTTGAGTAAAGCCAAAGATAACAATGCATCTTGTGCAATCGGACCGTTTATTCGCCTTTTTGATCATACTTTTACTTTAAATGACATTCGTGCTTGTGATGTTGAACTGAAAATTGAAGGTACAGATAATTTTGTGCTCAATGGCGTGAGTTCTATGTCTCAAATTAGCCGTGATCCGGAAGATTTAATTCAACAAACCCTGAATGAAAATCATCAATATCCAGACGGTTTTGTTCTGTTTTTGGGAACTTTGTTTGCACCTACTCAAGATCGTGAGCAAGCTGGGGCTGGCTTTACCCATAAAGTCGGAGATGTAGTCCGTATTCATTCACCTAAACTTGGTACTTTATACAACACGGTTATGACCAGCGACAAAGCAACGCCGTGGAATTTTGGAATAAATGCTTTGATGCGTAATTTAAAGCAACGTGAATTACTATAATTTTCACGTATTATCAATCGGCTGAATTGTAAGATTCATCTCGTGAATAAACTAAATTTCAAAAAGTATGAGTGAAAGGATCAAAAAATGAATGATCAAAATAAACGGATTTTTTTACGTAGCCAAGAATGGTTTGATGATCCTGAACATGCCGACATGACAGCACTCTATGTTGAGCGTTATATGAATTATGGCCTGACCCGTGCCGAACTACAATCAGGCCGCCCGATTATTGGTATTGCACAAACTGGCAGTGATTTAACTCCATGTAACCGTCACCACAAAGAACTTGCTGAACGGGTTAAAGCAGGTATTCGAGATGCGGGTGGTATTCCCATGGAATTCCCCGTTCACCCAATTGCAGAACAAACCCGTCGCCCTACGGCTGCACTTGATAGAAATTTAGCTTACATAGGCTTAGTTGAAATATTACATGGTTATCCGCTTGATGGTGTGGTGCTAACCACAGGTTGTGACAAAACTACACCTGCTTGTTTAATGGCTGCCGCAACAACAGACATACCAGCCATTGTGTTGTCTGGTGGACCAATGCTAGATGGTCATTTTAAAGGTGAGTTAATTGGTTCTGGTACTGTGCTTTGGCATGCAAGAAATTTACTTGCCACAGGTGAAATTGATTATGAAGGGTTCATGGAAATGACCACTTCAGCATCGCCTTCGGTCGGGCATTGCAACACCATGGGCACTGCACTTTCTATGAATGCATTAGCAGAAGCTTTGGGCATGTCTTTGCCGACATGTGCAAGTATTCCAGCGCCGTATCGTGAACGTGGGCAAATGGCCTATATGACAGGCAAAAGAATATGTGAAATGGTGCTAGAAGATTTACGCCCTTCTAAAATCATGAACAAACAATCATTTGAAAATGCCATCGCGGTAGCTTCAGCATTAGGGGCATCAAGTAATTGCCCTCCTCACCTCATTGCAATTGCTCGTCATATGGGAATTGAGCTGAGTTTAGAAGACTGGCAACGTGTTGGGGAAAGTATTCCGCTCATTGTGAACTGCATGCCTGCGGGTAAGTATTTAGGTGAAGGTTTCCACCGTGCGGGTGGTGTTCCTGCCGTTCTGCACGAATTACAAAAAGCAGGTGTTTTACACGAAGACTGTGCATCCGTCAGCGGTAAAACAATGGGAGAAATTGCTAAAAATGCAAAAACCTCAAATGCAGATGTCATCTTCCCTTATGAACAACCCTTGAAACATGGTGCAGGTTTTATCGTGCTTAGCGGCAATTTCTTTGACAGCGCCATTATGAAAATGTCTGTCGTCGGTGAAGCATTTAAGAAAACCTATTTATCTGACCCAAATAGTGAAAATAGCTTTGAAGCACGTGCAATCGTTTTTGAAGGTCCCGAAGACTACCATGCACGGATTAATGATCCTGCTTTAAACATTGATGAACATTGTATTTTGGTCATCCGTGGTGCTGGCACTGTTGGTTATCCGGGCAGCGCAGAAGTCGTCAATATGGCTCCTCCAGCGGAGTTAATTAAAAAAGGCATCGATTCACTGCCTTGCTTAGGAGATGGCCGCCAAAGTGGTACGTCTGCCAGCCCTTCTATTTTAAATATGTCACCCGAAGCGGCGGTAGGCGGTGGAATTGCATTATTAAAGACCAATGACCGTTTACGCATTGATCTCAATAAACGCTCCGTCAACGTACTCATTTCTGACGAAGAGTTAGAACAACGCCGCCGTGAGTGGAAACCGACGGTCTCTGCCTCTCAGACACCTTGGCAAGAAATGTATCGCAACATGGTGGGTCAATTATCTACTGGCGGTTGTTTGGAACCTGCAACTTTATATATGCGAGTCATAAATCAAGACAACCTTCCAAGACACTCTCATTAATTTCAGGATATTTGTTATGACCATTATCGGACACAACTTTATTGGCGGTTCACGTAGCGCACAAAGTACAACTTTATTGAAAAGTGTGAATGCAACAACGGGTGAAACTTTGCCTTATGAGTTTCACCATGCAACCGAACAGGAAATTAATCAGGCCTGTGAAGCGGCAAGCCAAGCCTTTAAAACTTACCGTCATACTTCACCTGAACAGCGTGCTACTTTTTTAGAAAACATTGCCGATGAACTCGATGCCTTGGGCACCGATTTTCTAGAGACTATTTCGCAAGAAACCGCTTTGCCACTTGCACGTTTGCAAGGCGAACGTGGCCGTACTAGTGGACAAATGCGCCTGTTTGCTAAAGTGTTGCATCGTGGTGAATTTTTAGGTGCCCGTATTGATACAGCTTTGCCTGAGCGTCAGCCTTTACCTCGTCCAGACTTGCGCCAGATTAAAATTGGTGTTGGCCCTGTGGCAGTCTTTGGGGCTAGTAACTTTCCGCTAGCATTCTCAACCGCAGGTGGTGACACGGCTTCAGCTTTTGCTGCTGGTTGTTCTGTGGTAATGAAAGCGCATAGTGGTCACATGGCGACAGCAGACTTTGTAGCTCAGGCAATTGAACGCGCCGTAGAAAAATCAAAT
>NZ_JAHPTU010000023.1:0-33402 GCF_025514355.1 Acinetobacter sp. WU_MDCI_Abxe161 | reverse complement strand
GGCAGGGGCGGCTGGATTCGAACCAACGGATGCCGAGATCAAAACCCGGTGCCTTACCACTTGGCGACGCCCCTAATATAATCATCATTACAGGTGAGGTTGGCAGGGGCGGCTGGATTCGAACCAACGGATGCCGAGATCAAAACCCGGTGCCTTACCACTTGGCGACGCCCCTAACGTGTAACCTTAAAATGATTAAGAGGAGATTCTTTTAAACTATTTACCAAGTAAGATTTACATGGTGAATGCTTAAGAATTTCATCAATATTCATTTCATTCGTTACTTCAGTAAAAACACAAGCACCTGTACCTGTAAGCTTTGCTTGACCAAACTGATCTAAATATTGCATTGCTTCTTCTACTTCAGGATATAACTGCCGAGCCAGTGGCTCAAAGTTATTTCCAAAATTAGAAGGCTCTAACTGATAGGCGCAAAATTTAGTGGTCTTAGAGTCTCTTGTCAATGTTTTTTGTGAAAAAAGCAATTGAGTGCTGATAAAACAATCAGGTTTTAAAATAATGAACTGTTTTTGATCTAAGTCTATGAATGATAAATGTTCGCCGATGCCTTCAGCCCATGCATTTTTACCATAAATAAAAATAGGAACATCAGCACCGAGCTTTACACCATAGTCCGCAAGTTGTTCTTGGCCTAAACCACATTCCCATAATTGATTTAACACAATAAGCGTGGTGGCGGCATTGGATGAACCACCGCCTAGACCCGCGCCCATTGGAATATTTTTTTCAATTTTGATGTCTAAACCACAAAACTTTTTTGCATGTGGCTTTAATATTTGAGCTGCCCGATAAATCAAATTTTCTTCAGGTCGAACTTCACTCAACCCATCAATTTCGATTTCTTCATTTGAAGTAGGCGTAAATGTCATCCAGTCATATAAATCAATAAGTTGGAAAATGGTTTGTAGCTCATGGTAACCATTTTCGCGTCGGCCTGTAATATGTAAAAACAGGTTGAGCTTAGCAGGGGAAGGAACTCGAATCATAGATTTATATAATTAGACTTAGCGGTTTTGGATGACCATTGTAATACGGTTTTCTTTATCTTCAGCAAGAGCTTGCTTTAAAACCAGTTTGTTTGGCAAAGTTTGTTCACCATCGTAACTGAAATTCACGGTCCACCCATCTTCAATGAGTTGGCTCACTCGATTTGCAGCATCTTTGGTAACTTGCGCATTTAATGTTGCGGGTTTTGCCAAAATCCAACTCGTTAAATGCGTAATCGGAGCTTGCCAACCAGTTGCTCGCTCTAAAAGCTCTTCTGGAGAGGCAGCTGTAATAAGCCCTGTTTTAGCACTATTTAAAGTTACTTCGCCTGGTTTACCCTGAATTTGAGTTTTTCCAACGCCTAAAATACCGCTTAACTCGATATCAAAATTATCTTGCTGTTGAAGCCAAGTAAAAAAAGCACTACCAGTTTGCTGTGGTGTACGAACTCCAATTTTACCTTGTAAATTAAAGTGTTTTTCATCTTGAACTTGTTGGGTAACCGCAGGTTTAGGTTGAGTAAAATGCTGACAACCGGTTAGAAATAATACACTTGATCCACAGATCGCTGTGCACAGTTGGGCAAATTTGCTCATATATTTAACTCTTTTTTGCAGATGTAGGTAAAATTAACGCATCAAGCTGTTGTAATTGTGGATCATTGGCATGTTTTTGTTTCAGTTGTTGTAACACTGCGCTAAATTGAGTGAGTGACCCTTGCATATACAAAGCTTTAGCATAACGAACGCCAATATTTATATTATGGCTAAGTTCATATGCTTTGCCTAAGGCTTCTGCCGCAGCTTCATAATCATTCTGTAAAAATGCAATATAGCCTAGCGTATCAAGGATTGAGGCTTGTTCAGGGGCATATTCCAGAGCTTGTTCAGCATATTGACGTGCTTCTTTTAATCTGCGGTTTTGCAGAGCTAAGGTATAAGCATATGCGTTTAGATACGTTGGGCTGTTAGGCTCAAGCTGTAATAATTGCTTTAATGTTTTGTCGAGTTTGTCGCGGTCCGTATATGGATCAAGTAATAAAACTTCCGCATAAATCAGTTCTGGATCATCCGGTAAGTTTTTTATTGCTTCATCTAATAAATTTAATGCAGCTTTTTTATTGCCCATTTTCTTTAAGATTTCAGCTTGGGCTTGATATAAAAAACTTGCATGTTGGGGATAATTTACTCGTTCTTGAGTAAGGAACCGTAAAGCATCGTGTAAATTTTCTTGTTTATCATATATTGCAATCAGATTGCGTCTTGATACCACGTATAAACTACCATCAACTAAACGATAGTAAGCTTTTGCAGTTTCATAATGCTGTTTACGTTCCGCATTAATCGCTAAGTAGTAATACGCTTCATTTTGGTATTTAGCCGAGTTGCGTAGGTCAACAAGATATTGTTCTGCTTTGTCATATTGTTTTAAATCAATACTCGTTAAGCCTGCAATAAATAAGGCTTCTTCAGCTTGAGGGTTAGTTTCTATAATTTTTTCAAGTTTTTCTAACGCAAGCTCAGATTGGTTAATTTGTATGAGATAGCGGATTTCAGCTAAACGAATATCTAAATTTTTCTTATTTTTACGGCTCGACTTTGCATACCATTTAAGTGCACCTTCTTGATCACTGAGAGCGATAAGTAAGTTTGCTTTCATTAAAATAAAGCTGGTTACTTTAGGACGTCGGCGTAAGGCTTTGTTAATGTTGGTTAGCGCAGTTTGTAATTGACCATTTTGCGCTTCTAAATTGGCGATGAGCGCTAAGATAGAAGGATTGGCTTTTTCTGCGCTCGAGCGTAAAGCTGTTAATAAGACCTCTCGATCTTGTGCATTTTCTGGGGCAATGCTGGCTAAAATCTGTTCTAGATCAGCAGTGGGATCTATCTTTAAAATTTTATCTAATGTCTCAGCAGCAAGCTGATATTCGTGTGTTTTTAAAGCAATATGTGACAAATAGAATAAAGCAGGTACATCTTTGGGTTCTTGAGCGACCCAATGTGTAGCAATATTTAACGCAGCTTGTAAATCATTATATTCAAGTGCAACGTCTAAAGCGCGCTGCTTAATTGAGGTAGAGTTGCTTTTAATTGCGAGCACTGTGTAATTGTGCAAAGCGTTTGGAATATCGTCGTAAGCTAGCGCAAATTCAGCAACCATGGATTGCTCTAATGCCTGATCAAACGAATGCACGGCATAGGTCTCTTGCACAGGACGCGCATAGACATATGAGGACATGCTACCTAACAATAAGAATGTGGTAGAATACTGTCTTATCGAAGCACCGTTAAAATTAATACGGCTATTCATTTGACGCAATTTTTATTGATCCAAAGTAATGCTTTTTATGACACCGATGTTGCACAATAGCATAAATTTAGCGAAATGATGATCTGATATGTCTTTCTTTGCATTGGGTGTCAACCATCAAACAGCTTCTGTAGAACTCCGCGAACAAATTGCTTTCAATGCAGAGCGATTAAGTCGTTTGCTTGCCGAACAACGCCATCACCAAAACCTAAAGGATTTGGTGGTCGTCTCGACCTGTAACCGTACAGAAGTTTATGCCATGGCTGAAAACGCCGAAAGCCTTCTAAAATGGTTAGCCGATGCCAATAATATTGATGTAAAGCAGTTAATTCATCATGTTTATCGTTACGAGAACACGCAGGCAATTACACATTTAATGCGAGTAGCGAGTGGTCTAGACTCTCTTATGCTAGGTGAGCCGCAAATTTTAGGGCAAGTTAAAAGCGCTTTAGCATTGTCTAAAGAAGCCCAAACGGTCTCTCCTGAATTGAACAGTGTTTTTGAATATGCTTTTTATGCTGCCAAACGTGTACGTTCCGAAACTGCAGTAGGTAGTCATGCTGTTTCAATGGGTTATGCGGTTGCACAACTGGCTTTACAGGTTTTTAGTAAGCCTGAAAAACTTACCGTAATGGTGGTTGCTGCGGGTGAAATGAATAGCTTGGTGGCTAAACATTTGGCTGAAATGGGTGTTGCGAAGATTATTATTTGTAATCGTAGCCGTGAGCGCGCTGATCAGCTGGCTCAGGAAATTGCACATCAGGTTGAAGTTGAAATTATTGAGTTTTCAGCATTAGCAGAGAATTTATATCGTGCTGATGTTGTGTCGAGCTGTACCGGTAGTTTATACCAAGTTATTGCTTATTCTGATGTTAAGACCGCATTAAAAAAACGTCGCTATCAACAAATATTGATGGTTGATTTAGCCGTGCCACGTGATATAGATCCTAAAGTTGAAGCACTTGATGGGGTCTATTTGTATGGTGTGGATGATTTACAAAGTGTGATTGATGAGAACCTCGCTCAACGTCGTCAGGCGGCAGTTGAAGCGGAAGTGATGGTGAATCAATTAGCGACTCAGCTTATTACTCATCAAAAGGTTAAAGAGGCTGGTAGTACCATTCATGCTTATCGCCAACACAGTGAAGAGATTAGTCAACAAGAGCTTACGCATGCATTAGAAGCTTTGCATCATGGTGAGAATGCTGAACAGGTATTACAGCAATTTGCCCACCGTTTGACGCAAAAACTTATGCATCCTACATCGATATTACTACGTGAAGCTGCTAAAGCAGAAAATCCTGATTATTTTGAATGGCTACAACAGCATTTACAGGATGTCTTTGATCATGAGCGTAAACCAAAACATTAAGACAACAGCTTTAAGCTAATTTGTTTTGTTAACTCATTGAGTTGTTGTCTTAGATTTCTTGATTCAATTAAAGAAATCGGCGATTTAAGTTTTTGACGTAAATATCTTTCTTGCAGACTTAATGAATATTCTTTGGCTAACTTGTCAGCTACTTCAGGAGCCTGTGTTAATGCTTGAATGTTTGTTCTTTGCATAATATCGGCGATTTCATGACAGTAACTACTACAAGCACCAAGCACATAATAAGTTGCCAGCTCTTGGTCATCCGGTAAATCATCAAAAATACGATTTAAGATAGCCAGTACTTTGGCCAATAATTCATCTTGGTGAATATAGGCCCGCAATCCTTCAAAATGAATATAAAGAAAAGGATGATGCATTAAAATTGCAATCGCAAAGTCTTCATCTTTTGTATGAATATTAAATGATAGTGAAGCATCATGACTGATTTGTGGGGTAAAACGTTTACCAAGTCCGAGTTTTTCACGGAAAGATTGAGTAAGTAAGTAACGGAACGAACCTTGTTTAGGTAAGAGTTCAGTCAACTCCCTGAGTTCTCCCATGACTAAACTTTTCCCTTCAGGTGTACTGATATCGTGTTGACCTGTTAAGTGCGCAAACACAAAATCGGATAGAAGAGGGGACTGTTGTAATAATTTTTGGAAATTTTCGAGCCCTTCTCGACGGATCAGAGAGTCGGGGTCATGATCATTCGGTAGAACAAAAAATTTAAGTTCACGACCATCATTGAGAAGTGGTAAAGCAATTTCTAAAGTTCTGCGCGCTGCTTTTTGACCTGCTGCATCACCATCGAAAGCAATGGTAATGCGGCTATTTTGTTTAAATAGAATATTAAGATGTTCTGTATTACTTGCAGTCCCTAAAGTTGCTACGGCCCCTGTAATGCCATATTGCTGAAGCGCAATAACATCCATATAACCTTCGACCATTAACCAATCGCTAGATTTAAGTTTTCTACCTTCATAAAGCCCATAAAGTAGCTGATTTTTGTGGAAGACTTCTGAGTCCGGTGAGTTAATATATTTGGGCTTGATTTCATCGTTTAAGGCACGACCACCAAAACCGACGACTCGACCTTTAGGGTCGCGAATTGGAAAAATAACGCGGTCACGTAATAGGTCAAAATCACGGCCATTATCGCTTGAGCGGATAAGCCCAAGTTGTTTTAAGCCGTCAATGTCATAGGGAAAGGCTTTCTCTAGGTGTTGCCAGTCTTCTGGAGCATAGCCTAAACGCCAAAATTGAATTGTCTGATTGGTTAAACCACGCTGTTTAAAGTAATTTTTTGCCTTTTGGCTATGAGGTAATTGTTGTTCATAGAACTGAGCAACATTTTCCAGTAAGTCATATAAATTACCTTCTTGAACCAGTTCATCAAAGCTAAACGGCTGTTCGAACTGAGCAAAAGGGTCATCAAAGAATACTGGTTCAAGCGTGTTGTAGCTTTCATCTGATGGCTGCTGTGGAGTTACAGGCTCAGCCGTATTTGTTTTAGCAACAGGTGGCTTGGTAACCTGACGGGTATAAGACAGTTTTTTATTTTCAGTATTATCTTTGGGTAATTCAATTCCAGTACTACTCGATAATTCTTTCATTACCTCTATAAAGTTTCGGTTATCGATATCCATGAGAAAACGGATTGCATTTCCGTTAGCTTGACAACCAAAGCAGTGATAATACTGCTTGTCACGGTAGACATGGAACGATGGTGTTTTTTCTTGATGAAATGGGCAACAGCCGGAATATGTACGTCCGGTCTTTTTCAGTTTCACACGTTGACCAATCAGATCGACAATATCTGTGCGATCTAGAATTTGATCAATCGTATGTTGTGGAATTGCCATAATTCAGATAACCGTATTAAAACTTGATGAGACAGTAAGTCAGAATATTCTGACATGATGAATCGAGATATGCCCAATAAATATTTTAATATTTTATAAAAACAAACAGGCAAGTGATATCACTTGCCTGTTTGTTGATGTTTTTTAAAGCTTAAACTTATTGAGCAGCGTCATCCGCACTTTGAGTTGCTTCATCTGATTGCACATCAGTTGAAGCCTCAGTAGAGGTTACCGCTGGTGCAACAGTTGTATTTTCTGCTGCTTGTTCAGGTTTGTCTAATAGGCCGAAGCTTAAACGGTTTGTCCAACTACGTTCAGACTTAGGCGCTTCAACAGGTGTTTGCTCTGGTGCTTCAGCTTCTTCTTTATCTGAATTGCCAATTAAACCAAAGCTAACACGATTGAGGAAACCACGTTTTGGAGCTTCTGCTTCAGTTGTGCTCTCTGGTGTTGCAGCAGTCGATTCACGACCGAAAATACCTAAGGTTGCACGGTTAATCCAGTTGCCTTCTTTACGGGCAGCACGCATGTTAACTGTGCCGTCTTTTTTCACAAGGCTTGGATAATTAAGCTTTAAAACTTCAATATATTGTTGTGAAGTCGCTTTATCACCTAATTTGTCATAGCTATATGCCAAAGTCGCTAACGCTTCTGGAACTTGAGGCGTTTGTGGGTAGTGTTCAATAACCCATTGTGAACGTTCCGCAGCGGCGATCCAAGCTTTACGTTTAACGTTGAAGCGAGCAGCAGTCATTTCATTTTCAGCAAGTTCTTGCCCAATGAATTTCATACGCTGAGCAGCATCAACAGAATATTGGCTGCTTGGGAAACGGCGAATTAAATCAACAAAGTTTTGATACGCAACTTTTAAATAACTTACATCACGATGTGACTGCTGCAAAGAGGTATAGCGCATCAAACTGTCGTAGTTTTGCTCCATATTGGCAACAGCACGAACATAATAAGCATAATCCACATTTGGATGTTGAGGATTTAAACGAATAAAACGTTCTGCTAAGGCAATCGCGCCTTCATAATCTTTTTGTTTAAATTTCGAATATAGAAGTTCAAGTTGTGCTTGTTGTGCGTATTGTCCAGTCGGATAATAGGTATCGATTGCCTCTAAAGACTTGGTCGCATCAAGATATTGACCGCGGTCAAGCGACTTTTGGGCTTTTTCGAAGTAAGCTTGTTCACTAGATTGAGGGCCAGTATCGACCACTTCTTTTTTACTTGGATTGCTGCTACAGCCCACAAATGCAGACGCTACACCTAAAGATAAGGCAAGCATCGTAATTTTATAACGTGGTAGCGACATAAAAACTCCTCTGTTATGTTGGGCAATGAGCTACAATTGCGCTATTAAACCACTTTTATCTCAATGATCAAATGACTTCAGCACAATCTTCAAACACAAACTTCTCTGAAACCGACTTCAATTTACTTGAAGATTCTGAGGATGCAGATAACCATACTTCTGATACAACTGCAACACGTTTATCGTTGCAAGTTCAGCTAGATGAAACCTATCTGGGACAACGTATCGACCAAGTAGCAGCCTTGGTGTGGAGCGAGTTTTCACGTGAAAAGCTCAAGCAATGGTTGAAGGATGGCCATCTGTTGGTGAATGGTAACATCGTCAAGCCTAAGCACCGTTGTGAAGGAACTGAGTTGCTTACGCTCGAAGTAGAGCTTGAAGCTCAGACAACGAGTCAACCTGAAAATATTCCACTTAATATTGTCTATGAAGACGATGATATTTTAGTTATTAATAAACCAGTAGGCATGGTGGTACATCCAGGAGCAGGCAATAGTTCTGGAACTTTAGTGAATGCTTTGCTTTACCATGCTCCCAAATTGGCAGAACTTTCGCGTGCTGGTTTGGTACATCGTATTGATAAAGATACCAGTGGTTTACTGGTTGTTGCTAAAACATTAGAGGCTCAATTTTCTTTAAGTAAACAATTGGCGAATAAATCGGTTTACCGTGTATATGACTTGGTTGTTTATGGAAATATTATTGCTGGCGGTACGATTGATGAACCAATCAAACGTCACCCAGTAGATCGTGTAAAAATGGCAATTTTACCGGGTGGGCGAGATGCAGTAACTCACTACAATGTAAAAGAACGTTTTAAAGATTTTACCCGTGTACAAGCGCGCCTTGAAACAGGTCGAACACATCAGATTCGTGTGCATTTTAGTTATATTGGTTACGGTTTGATCGGTGATCAGGTTTATATGAACCGTGTACGTGTGCCAGCTGGTGCATCTGAATTACTGATTGAAACTTTACGCGGTTTTAAACGTCAAGCATTGCATGCAGCTAAATTAGGCTTAAAACACCCTCGTACTGGTGAAGAAATGCTGTTTGAAGCGCCGTGGCCTGAAGACTTTACACATTTAGTGAATGTGTTACGTTCAGAAAACGCTGCATATTAAGGACGTGCATATGGAATTTGTTCAAGGTTTACCTCAAGGCGTATTTGTAGGGCAGACACGTATTCAGCATCCTTTGGCATTGCCAACAGATCAGGTTGAGTTATCTGGTTTTAATTTGGCTTTACATGTCAAAGATGAGGCACAACGTGTTCAACAGCATCGAATGATATTGTTAGATGAGTTTGCGAAATTCGGTGTTAAAAAAATGACATGGATGACTCAAACGCACAGTACGATTTGCCATACTGTCAATGAACAAATTCCTTTTAAAGCTTTAATTGGTGATGGTTTAGTTACTCAAACGAAAGGCCATGCTTTAATGATGATGACGGCCGATTGCTTACCAGTCGTGTTGGGAAATACCGAAGGCAGTGAAGTTGCTAATTTGCATGCGGGTTGGCGTGGTTTAGCGGGTGGTATTATTGAAAATACAGTTACGGCTATGCAAAATCCTCCAACTTGGGCATGGTTAGGAGCTGCAATCAGTCAACCTTGTTTTGAAATTGGAGTCGAAGTAAAAGCTGCCTTTTGCGATAAATATCCAGAGTTGGAAACAGCTTTTATTGAGGGGGCTGCTCCAAATAAATTTCATGCAGATTTATATGCCATTGCACGCTTTATTTTGCAACGTTTAGGTGTGCAACGAGTCTTGGGTGGAGATCAGTGCTCTTATCAACAGAGTAATGAATATTTTTCTTATCGTCGCGAAGCGAAGACTGGGCGTATGGCCACGTTTGTTTTTATGTAGGTTTTTAGAACTACTCTAAAAACTCTCTTATTTTTATATCCGCTAAAAATAAGAGAGTTTTTTATTTAATTTAAAAATATTCCTATAGTGTGCGGTAGGGAAGGTTGTATTTCATATTTATAGATGAAGGTTTAGCAAGCACTAATAAAATGATAAAATAGAAAAAATCGCTCAAAATTTTAATCTTATGTCTTTGCCTGAAAAACATCTCTCTATTGTTTACCACAGTCCATATGGTCATACCGCGAAGGTAGCTGCTGCTATTGCTGCTGGTGCAGAGGTGATGGGGGTAAAAGTACATCTAATGAATATTGAATATATTGATTGGGATGCGCTTGATGCATCGCATGGTATTATTTTTGGCTCGCCTACTTATATGGGAAGTATGACTGCTGACTTTAAAAAGTTTATGGACAGTACTTCTAAACGTTGGAAAGAGCGTTTATGGCAAGGCAAGCTTGCGGCTGGATTTGCAAATTCAGGTGGGTTAAGTGGCGATAAACTTGCGGTATTACAACAGTTAAATATTTTTGCGATGCAACATGGCATGCTTTGGTCGGGCTTACCTCTAATGACGACAGGTCATGGTGAAAAAGATTTAAACCGGTTATCGAGTTGTTTAGGTTTAATGACACAGTCAGATAATGCGCCTGTTGAAATTACTCCCCCACAAGGCGATTTAGATACTGCAAAATGGTTTGGCGAGTATATTGCTGGTCTTTTATATAGATTAAATTAATAAACTTTACGATGTAAAAAAGCCTCTAAGAAAGAGGCTTTTTATTTAATTACTTATGAAATATACGAGCTTTATCACGTTGCCAATCGCGATCTTTTTCAGTCGCACGTTTGTCATGAAGCTGTTTACCTTTCACCAGAGCAATTTCAAGTTTAACCAAGTGACCTTTCCAATAACATGCTAAAGGAACACATGAGTAACCTTTTTGGTTCACTGAACCTGTTAGCTTTTCTAGTTCTCGGCGTGATAATAATAATTTACGTGTACGTGTAGCTTCAGGTACTACATGAGTAGACGCCGAAAGGAGCGGTTGAATTTGTGCACCAAATAAAAACGCTTCACCATTCTTAAAAATGACATAACTTTCTGTCAAACTCATGCGACCAGCACGTAAAGACTTTACTTCCCAGCCGAGTAAAGACATACCAGCTTCAAATTTTTCTTCGATAAAATAATCATGACGGGCACGTTTATTTTGTGCGATGGTTCCGCCATTATGTTTCTTTACTACTGTTGCTTTCGCCATAATTCAAACTTCCACAATTGCCCCTATTGTGCCGTAAACTGATGCTAAGGTGAAGTTTTTCCTGCACGTCAATATTTCGCCTCATGTATAACTTTTGCTAAAATAGGTTCACAATACAATTAGAGTACTAGCGGATGTCTAAAACGCGTGTAATTTATCCTGGAACATTTGACCCCATCACGAATGGACACGTTGATTTAGTTACTAGAGCATCAAGAATGTTTGATGAGGTTGTAGTAGCAATTGCAATTGGACATCATAAAAACCCTTTGTTCAGTTTAGAAGAGAGAGTTGAACTGGCCCAAACCTCATTAAGCCATTTATCAAATGTGGAATTTGTTGGTTTTGATGGTTTGCTCGTTAATTTTTTCAAAGAGCAAAAGGCAACAGCAGTACTTCGTGGTTTAAGAGCAGTTTCTGATTTTGAATATGAATTTCAACTTGCCAATATGAACCGTCAACTTGACCCATATTTTGAAGCAGTATTTTTAACACCATCTGAGCAGTATTCATTTATTTCTTCGACATTGATTCGGGAAATTGCTCGTTTAAAAGGGGATGTAACCAAGTTTGTTCCGCAAGCTGTGGTTGAGGCCTTTGAACGTAAACATCAACAAGGTTGGTAACGTGTCGCTATATATTACCGATGAATGCATAAACTGTGATGTTTGTGAACCAGTTTGCCCAAATGAAGCTATTTTCATGGGTGAGGTGATTTACGAAATTCATCCCGATTTATGCACTGAATGCGTTGGTCATCATGACCAGCCGCAGTGTCAGTTATTTTGTCCAGTGGACTGTATTCCTAAAGATCCGCAACATGTGGAAACGGAAGATGAGCTATTCGACAAATATAAAAAATTAATTGCTCAAAAAAGCACAAGCAATTAATGAATAAATTTGTTAATATGCGCCCCTGAAGTGAGCTGGATGGTCGCTGCTGTGGAGGTCTTCGTGACTGAAGCAGGGGAGGAAAGTCCGGGCTTCATAGGGCAGGGTGCCAGGTAACGCCTGGGCGGTGAAAGCCGACGGAAAGTGCAGCAGAGAGTAGACCGCCTCATTCGTGAGGTAAGGGTGAAAGGGTGCGGTAAGAGCGCACCGCGTGTCTGGTAACAGTTCACGGCATGGTAAACCCCACCAGAAGCAAGACCAAATAGGAATCCTGAGGTACGGCCCGTACTGGATTCGGGTAGGTCGCTTGAGCGTATGAGTGATTGTACGCCTAGAGGAATGACCATCCTCGACAGAACCCGGCTTATAGGCTCACTTCACCTCATTTTATTTAAAATTTTTCTTGACGTGCGTTAAAGAAGTTAAGATAATGCGCGCACAGTTTTCGGCTATGTAGCTCAGTTGGTTAGAGCACCGCACTCATAATGCGGGGGTCACAAGTTCAAGTCTCGTCATAGCCACCATTTTATAGACCACGCTCCTGCGTGGTCTTTTTTTATGCTCACTTTTTGATTAAACACAGTTTGTAAAGACCGACTTTATAGTTATGGCATTGTTTGTCTAGATCAATTTCTTCATGTTCTTATAACACTTAACAAGGATGTTGAAGACATGAAAAGGTCATTATTATTTTTAGGAATTTTAAGTTTAACTGCGGGAGTAGAGGTTTCTGCGGCCGATTTAAATTGGGGAGATTCAACTTTAGATTCAGGTCAGTTTAAAGTTTCTGGCGCCGTGCGTTCCCGCTATTTGCATAAAGATTATGTAGTTGATGCAAATGAAGGTTCTCAAAATGATGACTGGCGATTAACTGATATTAAATTAGTGCTAGGTTATGAGAATCCGGATTGGATTGCAGGTGCGGATGCCCGTTGTTATCAATATGATCGCTTATGTGATGCGATTTTTCTAAAAAAAGCTTGGGTGGGCTATAAGTTATCTGACCAGCAGAGAATCACGGTAGGTTTACAACCCGTTGATTTTGGCTTTGGCGAATTTTGGGGGAGTAGTTACTACGAAACGCTTTTAAATACAGTCGGTTTAGAAGACATCGGTAATCTGGGGATTAAATATAAATTTGCAGATAATAAATATAATTTAACTTTAGGTTTCTATCCAACTGATGGCGGAAATTATAAAGGAACTTCAAAAGACTCAAGCAGATATAGCGGTAATTTCGTTGAAGCTGATGATTTAACGACAGGAACTAATATTGAAGAAAAAAATATGTGGATTGCTCGAGCGTCTAGAAAATTTGAGCTTGATAAGGCACAAAATTTTTCGACCGAGTTAGGTGGTTCAGTTTGGTACTCTGATTTAGAAAATAAAAGAACTGAAGAGGATGGTCATCGTAAGTCATGGAACGTTTTTGCTCAAACGCAATATCAAGCATGGCAATGGATGTTCTTAGCTGGGAAGCAAGATGTCACGAATGGCGATAATTTATTTCCAAATAGCTCAACCATTGGAGCATTTGATTATCCATATCAAGTCGCCAATAAGGGTAAATATTTGGTCAATGAAATTAACTATACGTTTGCTCAGCCATTCCACAAACTTGAAAATATTAAACCTTATATCTCTCATAGCCGCTTCTTTAAAGATGAGGATGGCTATAAAGACTCTGAACGCTTAATTGCAGGAGTTTATTTTAATTACAAAGCCATTGGTATTCAGGGTGAATACATTATGAGTAAGAATGATCCAATGGTTGGCGGTGGGGCTGATGGCCTTGCACAAGGTAGCAGTAATGATTGGGATAAATTATTTTATCTTTCAATCGGATATTATTTTTAAAATTTAAAAGCAATTTATTGCCCTAAGTGAATAGGCCTCACTTAGGGCTTTTTTTCATAGAAAGACTTTTTCAGGCGGTGGTTCTCGTTTAACTGCTGGAGAAATGAGTTGCCCTCGGTTTAGGTTTTGAACATGCTGTAAACGATTGAGTAGCTCGTTTTGAATAAACAAAATACAAGTCTGTAATTTAGATGAGCTTTTAAGCCGTGATGGATAAACCGCCCAAATATCTGCATCTTGCCAGTACTCAGGTAAAATATGCTGAAGTTGGCCTGTAATCAACTCATCTGCAACATCCCAAATTGACCGGAAAATAATACCGTGACCTTCTATGGCAAGCTGATGAATAATCTCGCCGTTATTTGAAACAAAACGGGGTTTGATATGTACGGAGACATCTTCAGAAGCATGCCTAAATTTCCAGAGTACCGAGGATTGATCGCGTTCACTAATCGTTAAGCAGTCATGTGATTGCAGATCTTCAATGCTGTCAGGTACGCCATGTTTAAGTAAATAGCTTGGCGATGCACATAAAATCCTAAAATTGGAAGCCAGCTTCTTTGCAATCATATTCGGCGCAATTTCATTACCAATTCTAATGTCCAAATCAATACTGTGTTGAATTAGGTCTTTGGTATTGTCGATAGTGTCAAAATGAATTTGGAGCTTTGGATAAAGCATCATTAATTTAGACAGAATTGGTGCGATATGCTTTCTGCCAAAACCAAAGCTACTAATAATATCCATACGACCTGTAGGCGTACTCAGCGGGTTATTGACCAGTTCACAGACTTCATCAAATTCTTCAAGAATATTTGAAACTCTCTCAAGGATGAGTTTGCCATCTTCCGTTAAGCTGACATGACGCGTGCTGCGATGAAAGAGTTTGCAGCTTAACGTGTTTTCTAAAATATTAATTCGCTTGCTAATAAAAGCTGGCGATGTCCCAAGTTCCTCAGCAGATTCGACAAAACTTTTTAGTTTGGCGACTGTGCAAAAAACCTTTAAATCCGATAGGTTAGGTAGATTGTTCACGATCCGTGTCCATTGGAGTGATAGTTCTGTTGTTGATCATTTTTGCTTAAAACATCATGTTTAAGCCATACAAGGATATTAGTCGAAGGTGTGAAGGAAGCTTATGGCAAAAAGATATAAAGTTGCCACGATTGCAGGCGATGGCATTGGTTTAGAAGTTCTACCAGAAGGCATTAAGGTTGTAAAGGCAGCAGCAGAGAAGTACGGCATTGAGCTTCAGTTAGATGCTTTCGATTGGGCAAGCTGTGACTACTACCTTGAGCACGGCAAAATGATGCCGGATGACTGGTTTGAAACTCTACAGGGCTACGATGCAATTTATTTTGGTGCTGTAGGCTGGCCAGATAAAGTGCCTGATCATATTTCGCTTTGGGGTTCATTGCTCCAGTTCCGTCGTGGTTTTGACCAATATGTGAATTTACGTCCAGTGCGCTTAATGCCGGGTGTGAAATGTCCATTGGTAGGTAAAAAACCGGGCGATATCGACTTCTACGTGGTTCGTGAAAATAGTGAAGGTGAATACTCAGCCATTGGTGGTAAAGCTTTTGAAGGAACAGACCGAGAGTTTGTTTTACAAGAAGCAGTATTTACACGTCATGGTGTAGACCGAATTTTGCGTTATGCATTTGAGTTTGCAAATCAGCGTGATGCGAAAAAGATTACAGCAGCGACTAAGTCCAATGGTATTGCAGTTAGTATGCCGTACTGGGATGAACGCGTTGATGCAATGGCAAAACAATATCCACAAATTCAGGCTGATAAACAGCATGTTGATATTTTAGCGGCTCGTTTTGTTTTACAACCTGAACGTTTTGATGTGGTTGTGGCATCCAATTTATTTGGTGACATTCTTTCCGATTTAGGTCCTGCATGTACAGGAACAATTGGTTTGGCTGCTTCTGCAAATTTAAACCCAGAAAGAAAATTTCCATCATTGTTTGAACCTGTACATGGTTCAGCACCAGATATTTACGGTAAACAAATTGCCAACCCGATCGCTGCGATTTGGTCGGGCGCCATGATGTTTGAATTCTTTGGCGAAGATGATGAACGCTGCATTCAAGCAGGTCAGGACATTATGCAGGCGATTGAGAATGTATTAATTAATGGGCCAAAAACAGCCGATATCGGCGGTCAGGCAAAAACTTATGAGGTAGGAGATGCAATTGCATCGTGTGTAGCCCAAACTAAAATGGACGTGTTCGCTATGGAATAACGCCATCCAAAAATGGATGTAGGGATATGGATAATCAAAACACAAAAATTTATACGGATAAAGTTCTTGCCGTAACCAGCTTACTGTTTGTATTTATTTCAGTTGCTGGTTTGGCGATTTATTCGCAAGAGTCGATCAAGATTGCTGCAACATGGATGCAGTGGACGACATCGGTATTTACAACCCCAGTATTACTGTTTGCTTTTTTGGCCATTATTTTTACTTTCGGTCTGGCCTTTAGTAAATACGGCAAAATTAAACTCGGTGAAGGAAAGCCTCAATACACCACGATGTCATGGATTTTTATGTTCATCTTGTCAGGTATTGGGTCTTCTACACTGTACTGGGGCTTCTTGGACTGGGCTTATTATTATCAAACTCCGGGTTTGAGCTTACCGCCTGAGTCAGCAGAAGCATTGAAATATAGCGTGGCTTACTCGTTTTTTCATTCAGGTTTAAGTGCTTGGGCAATTTATGCATTGGCATCAATTTCTTTGTGCTACAGCCACCATGTAAGAAAAAACAAAGGTTTAAGTTTGGCATCCGTGATTGAGGCTGTAACAGGCTTTAAATCAACAGGTGTGGTTGGGCGTTTAGTCGACCTTATGTTCTTGCTGTGCATGTTTGGTGCATTGACGATTTCATTAGTACTCACCGCCGTGACATTTACCAATATCTTGTCTCAGCTCACAGGTATTCCAAATACCTTTATGACTAAAGTCATCATTATTTTGGCAGTTTCAGTTCTGTTTGCTCTCAGTTCTTATGTCGGTATGGACAAGGGCATGCAGCGTTTAAGCCACATGGTGTGCTTGGGTGTAGTGCTATTTGCAATTTATGTACTTTGCTTTGGTCCGACTCAATTCATTTTGAATAATTCATTAATGAGTTTCGGGTTAATGGCAACCAACTTTGTCGATATGAGCTTGTTTACTGACCCAATGGGTGACGGCAAGTTTACTCGTGAATGGACTGTTTTCTACTGGTTATGGTGGATTTCATATGCACCGGGTGTGGCACTGTTTGTAACGCGTGTTTCTAAAGGTCGTACCATTAAAGAAGTGATCTTTGCCATGGTAATTGGTGGCAGTGTCGGTCTTTGGTTCATCTTTGGTGTGTTTGAAAACTACAGTGTTTATAGCTTTATTCATGGGGCTGTAAATGTACCGCAAATCTTAAGCCAACAAGGTGGTGAGGTTGCGATTGGACAGTTACTCAGCCTGTTACCTGCTGGAAAGCTGATGATGTGGATTTTCCTCGGCATTATGGTGGTGTTCTTGGCAGCACACATGGATGCGGTCGGGTATGCGGTTTCAGCAACATGTACACGTGGTTTAAGTGAAGGACAAGATCCATCACCAAATGCCCGTCTGTTCTGGTGTGTCATGCTGACTTTAGTTCCGATTGCCATGATCTTTAGTAAGGCACCTTTAGACACCATGAAAACGGCGACCATTGTGACGGCTTTACCATTTATCGTGATTATTCTGATTCAAACCTATGGCTTAGTGAAATGGCTGATTCAGGATTATGCCAAAGTCCCATCGCATTTAATTGAGCAACAAGGTTATGATGATACAGAAATTGGTTTAAACCAGTCTCAAGATGAACATGCAAAACGGATGCAACTTGAGCTAGCAAGCTCAATCAAACTGGATAGAAAAACCAGCTAGAGGGAACGGTAATGACTACATGTGAACAGACCACGTATGTCTTAAGTGAAGAAATGCAAAGCCTAGTGTACTGGAGCAGCATTTATTCACCAGCAGATGCGGATATTGACTCAATTCGTGCAGCATATGACGCGATGTGTCGACACTACACTTTGCCTCGTGATGGCAAGATTGAAGTGGAAGACCGAGTTGTTGCAAATGCAGAACATCCGGTACCTGTTCGTATCTATTCACCAAAAACTAAACAACCTGAAGCTGGTTGGCCATGTGTGCTGTATTTGCATGGCGGTGGCTGGATGGTCGGTGGACTCGATTCACATGAGTTTATTACCAGTTATTTATGTCAGGACTTAAATGCAGTTGTCATTGGTGTGGATTACCGCATGGCACCAGAGCATCGTTTTCCAGCAGCTTTTGAAGATTGTTTAGCAGTCTATCAATGGCTTAAACAACATGGTTCTGAGTGGCAGATTGATGACGGAAATATCGTTCTAGCAGGCGATAGCGCAGGCGGTAACTTAGCAGCAGCTCTTGCAGTGTATTTACAGCATAGTGGTTTGCAAGCTCAAGGTCTGGCTTTGGTTTATCCGTGTTTAACTACAGTACTTGATACACCAGCCGCACAAAAGCATGCCCATGCGCCGTTATTAACAACTGAAGATATGCATTTTTATTTAAAGGAATATGCACCTAACTCACAAGATTGGCAGGATTTACGTCTAGCGCCTTTGTTGGCAACGGATTTTTCAGATATGCCTGCCAGTTTTGTAGCCGTTGCAGAATACGACCCTTTAAGTAATGACGGTTATTTCCTTACCCAAAAATTGGAACAAGCAGGAATTTCGAGTGAGTTCCATTTAGGTAAAGGTTTATTACATGGCAGTTTACGTCTCATGCGTGATTGCCCTGAAGTTCAGCAGTTATATCAAAACATGCTGAGTGCGATACGCCGCATGTTTGGCAATGTCGAAAAGACATCAATTTAATATCGAGTCATTCGGACGAAAAGAATTTAATGGAGTAAAAACATGAGTGCAGTTGAAAAATTACCTGAAGATTTTTGTGCAAACCCAGATGTTGCATGGACTTTTCCTAAAGTTTTCTATACTTCATCGCAAGTTTTTGAGCATGAGAAAGAAGCAATCTTTGCTAAAAGCTGGATTTGTGTTGCACATGGCAGTGAATTGGCACAACCGAATGACTATATTACCCGTAAAGTTATTGGTGAAAATATTGTCATCATTCGTGGTAAAGATAGCGTTTTACGTGCGTTTTATAATGTGTGTCCGCATCGTGGTCACGAGCTTTTAAGTGGCAGTGGTAAAGCAAAAAATGTAATTACTTGTCCATACCATGCTTGGACTTTTAAGCTAGACGGTAGCTTAGCCTTGGCACGTAACTGTGACCATGTTGAATCTTTTGACAAAGAAAACTCAAGCATGGTGCCTTTAAAAGTTGAGGAATATGCAGGCTTTGTTTTCATTAATATGGATGAAAATGCGACTTGTGTAGAAGACCAACTTCCGGAATTTGCTGAACGTTTAAATCAAGCATGTAGCGTAATTAAAGATTTGAAATTGGCAGCACGTTTTGTGACAGAAACGCCAGCAAACTGGAAAGTAATTGTTGATAACTATCTAGAGTGCTATCACTGTGGACCAGCGCATCCTGGCTTTGCTGACTCGGTACAAGTTGATAAATATTGGCACACAACACATCAAAACTGGACATTGCAATATGGCTTTGCTCGCTCATCTGAGAAGTCATTTAAGCTTGATCCATCGGTCACTGATCCTGAGTTTCATGGTTTCTGGACTTGGCCTTGCACAATGTTCAACGTACCACCGGGCAGCAACTTCATGACTGTGATCTATGAATTTCCAGTGGATGCAGAAACGACTTTGCAACATTACGATATTTACTTCACGAACGAAGAACTTACTCAAGATCAGAAAGATTTGATTGAGTGGTATCGCAATGTATTCCGTCCTGAAGATTTGAACTTGGTCGAAAGCGTACAACGTGGTTTGAAATCACGTGGTTATCGCGGTCAAGGCCGTATCATGACTGATAAACAACGCTCTGGAATTAGTGAACACGGTATTGCTTACTTCCAACATTTAGTGGCGCAGCATCACAAATAAAACAAATGGATTTATTCAGGTGTAAAGATGCTTGCACCTGATTCTTCAGTTAGGAAGATGATATGTCGAGTTTACAAAGTACTGAATTATTTCAGCAACATGCCTATATTAACGGACAATGGCTAGCTGCACAGTCAAATGCAACGGTTCCAGTGACTAACCCAGCAACAGGCGAAGAAATTGGCACAATTCCAAATATGGGAGCGGCTGAGGCTACACAAGCGGTTGAGGCTGCTTATACTGCTTTACAAAGTTGGAAAGCTTTAACGGCTCAAAATCGTGCAGATATTTTATTGGCTTGGTACAAACTTGTTCTCGATCATACCGATGAACTTGCTTTAATCATGACCATTGAGCAAGGAAAACCTTTGGCAGAAGCGAAAGGTGAGGTGCGTTATGCAGCATCATTTATTCAATGGTTTGCCGAAGAAGGCAAACGTATTTATGGCGATGTGATTCCAACCGTCAATAATCAGCAGCGTTTTATTATTAGTAAAGAACCTGTGGGTGTTGTGGCTGCGATTACGCCATGGAATTTCCCAATCGCCATGATTACCCGTAAAGCAGCGCCGGCTTTAGCAGCAGGATGTACGGTTGTCATTAAGCCAGCAAATGAAACGCCTTACTGCGCATTAGCGATTGCGAAACTTGCAGAAAAAGCAGGTATTCCGGCTGGTGTGCTTAATGTCGTGACCGGTAAATCTCAAGAAATTGGCTCTGTATTTACTTCACATGAAAAAGTGAAGAAGTTGACTTTCACTGGTTCAACGCCAGTGGGCCGCTTATTGATGCAGCAGTGTTCAAGCACCATTAAAAAATTGGCGCTTGAGTTAGGCGGTAATGCACCACTGATTGTGTTTGACGATGCCGATTTGGATAAAGCTGTACAAGGTGCGATTTTTGCCAAGTTCCGTAATGCGGGCCAGACCTGTGTTTGTGCTAATCGCATTTATGTCCACGACAATATTTATCAAGCTTTTGCCGAGAAGTTTGTACAAGAAGTACAAAAGTTTAAAGTCGGTAATGGACTTGAAGATGGCGTGCAAATTGGTCCGTTAATTAATGAAAAAGCAGTTTTGAAAGCACAACAGTTAATTGATGATGCGTTAAGTAAAGGCGCTAAGGTGGCTTGTGGTGGCAAACAGCATGCTTTAGGGCAAACCTTCTATGAACCATCAGTTTTAACTAACGTTGACCGTACGATGGAAATTGTCCAAGAAGAAATTTTTGGTCCAGTTGCACCACTCATTCGTTTTACAGATGAAGCAGATGTCGTTGCTCAAGCCAATGACACTATCTTTGGTTTGGCTGCTTATGTTTATAGCGAAAATATTTCACGTTTATGGCGAGTGTCAGAACAGCTTGAATATGGAATGGTCGGTATGAATGCCACAGCAATTTCAAATGAAGTTGTACCATTTGGCGGTGTGAAGCAATCAGGCGTTGGGCGTGAAGGCTCAAAGTATGGTCTTGAAGAGTTCATGACCATTAAATACATGTGTTTAGGGCTTTAAGGATAAGCCCTAACAACAAGAATATGCGGTAAAAGAAGGATTCTAATATGGCGAGTCATTATGAAATGTTCCCGGCGGTTGTTACTCATGTGGAGCAGCTAACCCCTTTAATCAAACGGTTTACGTTCAAACGTCAAGATGGGCAGAACTTTCCTCGATTTAGTGGGGGAAGCCATATTATTGTCAAAATGAATGAACAGCTTTCAAATGCATATTCATTAATGAGTTGTACACAAGACCTATCGACTTACCAAGTCTGCGTTCGTAAAGATGTGGAAGGTAAGGGAGGGTCAGTGTTTATGCATGATCAGTGTAATGAAGGCTGTGAAATTCAGATTTCAGAACCAAAAAATTTATTTCCATTAGCCGAAACAGGCAATAAACATATTTTAATTGCAGGTGGAATTGGCATTACACCATTCTTGCCTCAAATGGATGAGCTTGCAGCACGCGGTGTTGAGTTTGAGCTACATTATGCTTATCGCTCGCCTGAACATGCGGCTTTGTTAGATGAGCTAAAGCAGAAACATGCCGAGCATGTATTTAGCTATGTTGACTCAGAAGGTTGTACATTGAATTTGGATGAATTGATTTCATCGCAACCTAAAGGCACACATGTCTATGTATGTGGACCTAAGCCCATGATTGATGCGGTAATTGACTGTTGTAATAAGCATCGTTATCGCGACGAGTACATTCATTGGGAACAATTTGCATCAACAGTTCCTGAAGATGGGGAAGCTTTTACGGTTGTACTTGCTAAGTCTAATCAGGAAATTGAAGTACAAAGTAATCAGACGATTTTACAAGCCATTGAAACGTTAAATATTGATGTGGAATGCCTATGCCGAGAAGGCGTATGTGGTACATGTGAAACTGCCATTTTAGAAGGTGAAGCAGATCACTTTGATCAATACTTAAGTGATGCAGAAAAGGCTTCACAAAAGAGCATGATGATTTGTGTATCGAGAGCTAAAGGTAAAAAATTAGTATTAGATCTTTAATATATTTCCGTGGCCGATCAATTGTTTAAAGCAAAAAAATGCTAAAAAAAGAACAAATAATGATGATCTGAATCTTATTTGTTCAATTGATGGGTATTAAGGGTTTTTACCTATTGACCTGCTATACAGAACTATAGATAATGCGCACACAGTTTACGGCTATGTAGCTCAGTTGGTTAGAGCACCGCACTCATAATGCGGGGGTCACAAGTTCAAGTCTCGTCATAGCCACCATTTTAAAAACCACGCTCCTGCGTGGTTTCTTTTTATCTATTTTTTACTCATTAAAATGTTTTTCAATCATATCGAGTGTTTTGGAACTTTGATAAAAGGGAGCTAAAAGCGCTTGAAGTAATGGTTCTAAAATACCGTGCTCATTAAAGGCATCCATCACCTTCGGATAAAAACGTAAAGCTTCAGTTTGTAAGTCGCTTTCGGTTAAACCAATCTCACTTAATACTTCAAATAAACTCTGATCTTTATAAAAGTCATAAAAAACTTCTACGCCATACAAAATTAGATCTTGCATAAATTGCGACTGGCGTAGCTCTTTCCAGTACTCATAAATTAAAACAAAGAACTCCTCAACATCGAGAGGAGTGAGCTGTTTCATAAACTCATACATTTTTTTATATCTAATATCTTCCCAAACATGGCGCACTAGACTTTCTAAATCTTCGCTCGATAAAAGACTTAATTCTGTAAGTTGCTCGTGAATAAAGCCGGCAATCCAAGTTTCAAGTTTATGCTCAAGGCGTTGTTGTTGTAAAAATGAGAATTTTTTGAGCTTATGTTGCCATTCAAAATGGTAGTCATCCACTCTAGATGCTGTTAGAAATTTAGGTAATTTTTGTTCTAAGGTGGAAGTTGCAATGTATTGGCAAAGTTGCTGTACAGAAGGGCTGGTTCTTAAAAACTGATTGAGATAATGAGGAATATGTTCCATTTCCAAAAATTTGGAGAGCCACATTTCAAACTGGTGGTCAGAGACCAAGTCCTGTAGCTGAATTGGAGACTTCATGGCAGATAGATAGATACGCTGCGCAATTTCCCCAATAAACTCAAGTAAACCGGCCCCTAGCTGCATTTCAAAAGCATATCGTTTTACAACGGCTTGTAGTTGTTCTAAATCAACAACCTCATGGAGCTTGATTTCATCGGCATGTTGCATAAACAGTTGAATGAACTGCTGGAAATAAATAGGTGAGTTTTCTATAGATAATTGTTTTTTGAAAAATTCCACCTGCTCAAGCAAAAGTGCTTGAGCAAGTGCTGTAGTTTTTGATGAGTTTTTCTGCTCAGTCATTCGCTGTCCAACCGTTGACAATCGGATAACGTCGTTCGCGACTAAATGCGCGAGAAGTAATTCTCGGGCCAATCGCACCTTGACGACGTTTGTACTCATTACGATCAACTAAACGGATGACTTTTTCAACAACTTCTTTATCAAAACCTTTGGCAATAATGTCGGCCTGACCTAAATCTTCTTCAATGTATGCGTACAGGATGGCATCCAATACATCATAAGCTGGCAAAGAATCTTGGTCTTTTTGATCTGGACGAAGTTCTGCTGAAGGTGGACGAGTAATAACACGCTCAGGAATCACAGGCGTTTCACTTAAGCTATTACGGTATTTTGCTAATTCAAATACGATAGTTTTATAAACATCTTTTAGAACCGCAAAGCCACCAACCATATCGCCATAAAGCGTACAGTAGCCAACTGAAAGTTCAGATTTGTTCCCTGTAGCAAGGACTAAATTACCAAACTTGTTTGATAAGCCCATAAGCAATGTGCCACGAGCACGCGCTTGTAAATTTTCTTCCGTAGCATCAGCTGGTGAATTACCAAAGAAAGGATACAAGGTTTGCATGAAGCTATTTACGATTGAGTGAATTTCAGCAATACCGAAAGTTACACCCATACGACGAGCTTGTTCTGCTGCATCTTCTACACTAATCTGAGAGGTGTAGGTATAAGGCATCATTACAGCTTGGACTCTTTCAGCGCCGATCGCATCAACAGCAATTGCGAGTGTGAGGGCTGAGTCGATACCACCAGAAAGACCTAAAATTACACCAGGGAATCCTGAACGTTCTACATAGTCACGAGTTGCCATGACTAAACCTTGATAGATCTCGGCAAACGTTTCTAATGCAGGAGCAGACTCAGTGACTTTAAATAACTTTGTATCACGGTCAAATTCAGCAATATAAATGTCTTCTTTAAAGCTTGGTGCTTGTAAAGCAATCTCACCATTTTGATTGCTGACAAAACTTGTGCCATCAAAAATTAAATCGTCTTGTCCGCCCACTTGGTTAACGTACACGATATTTAGGTGAAGTTGTTTTGCAAGTTCACTCAAGGTCTGTGTGCGGTGCTGTGGTTTGCCGACTTCATATGGTGATGAGTTGAGTACAAGAACCGTATCAACATTTAATTGGCTCAACTGTTTGACCGTATTAATTGACCAGATATCTTCACAGATTAATACACCAAACTTATGCCCAAGATATTCAAACACCAAATGCTGATGGCCTTTCTGGAAATAGCGTTTTTCATCAAAGACGCCATAGTTTGGTAAATTATGTTTATTAAAAACACCCAAAACTTGACCGTCTTTCATGACAGCAGCAGAATTATAACGTTGACCATCTTCTGTCTGGTTCACAAATCCGAAAACCATAACAATATCTTTAACTTCGGCAAGTTGTGCAAAAGCCTTTTGCATACGTTTATTTAAATTTGGACGTAACAATAGGTCTTCAGCCGGATAACCAATAACAGAAAGCTCGGGAAAAATAATCAGGTCAGCGTCTTGTTTTTTCGCCTGATTTACTTGCTCAATCATCTTTTGGGTGTTTGAGTCAATATTGCCAATATGCGGAGAAAACTGAGCAAGGGCAACTTTAAAACTTTTCATTCAAACCTAATCCTAGATCATAACGAATATAGATACACACAGTGTTGATTTTTATGGATATAATTTTTCAACGATGTGTATGATACGATAGTAAACAATTAAAATAGTAAACAAAAATGTCAAGATCAATAATATATACCAATCCCATATTTTCTGCGTAAAAATAACGAGATTTTCTGTATAGAATAGAAACAGGCTTCATTATTTTTATTGTCTGTATACTGCCTTATCACAAGCTAATTTGGAATAAGTCTTCTATATTTTTTTCAATAATTTGAAATGAATAAGTACGATTTCATTGTCTATTTAAGTATTTCTGATGTATAAGAATTCTTATTTACATTAAGCAAGAAATGTTACGTTCAAAGCTAAATTGATTATTTAGTTACAAATCAAGTTGAGGTGAACAGATGATATTAGGGATTTTTCCTGAGCAAATGTCACGAGCAATTTCACCTTGCTGTTCAATATTATAAGCACTAAATGCTTTATGAGGATGATAGGTGTATTTATAAGGATTATAAGTTTTAAAACTGAGGTAATAGGCCGATTGTAGTAACGCCCCTTTAACTAACACATGAATCCCTTTTTGATATTGCATGACGTGTGTGAGTTCGTGGATAAAAATACCTTGCATAAACTTAGATTCTAGCGCGTAGTTTTCGCTGTAATCAGAAGGATTGACATAAATATTCCCATTTGGCGCCATAAAAATACCGCAAGATTGCCAAGGGAGATAACGAGTAGCAATAATTTTAGGTGTTTCACAATTAAGCATATCGCCAAAGACCATTTGCGCTAATATTTTTTCTTGAGCAGTCAGATGTCTAATCGGGTAGTTTTTTAAATGACGGAAAATAAAAAGTGTAATCAGAATAAATGGTGTATGAATTAAGCGTTTAAAGGCATTAAAAGTTAACATAGCTTTGCCATTAAATGAGTTCATCTATTTGTTTAGCATAGTATAGGTTGGGTCTTGCTAAATAAAGAGATAGGGTATTGATTAATTTTATAGTTCTGTTTTGAGAATTATAATTGTTTGAATAGATTGAGCATTTTATTGGGATGAATAAAAGAATTCTTAGATAAGAAAAGCAAAAGCCCCAGTTAAAACTGAGGCTTTACAACAACTAAAATCACAACAGCAAATAAAATTAAGGTTGGCATTTCATTAAAGAATCGCCAGAACTTATGTGATTTATAGTGAGCATTTCCGATGAGCTTTTTACGATAATAGCCACATACCAAATGGTAAATCACTAATAAAGCCACTAATCCAACTTTGAGGTAAAACCATGTGGCTTGATGATAATGTCGAGTTGCATCACCCCAATCTACTAGGAAATGCGCGGTTATTAATGTAGCAATCATCGAAGGCCACATAATTCCGCGATACAACTTACGTTCCATTACCTCAAAGCGCTGATGACTTGCCGCATCTTCACTCATAGCATGATAAACATATAGACGTGGTAAGTAGAACAAAGCAGCGAACCAACAAACCACGGCAATAATATGTAATGCTTTTACCCACAAAAAAGCATCAGAAGGTGCATCCATCGATAATCCTACGTGGGATTATGCATCCCACTTCTTGAAAATAAGGCAAGCGTTAACACCGCCAAAGCCAAAACTGTTACTCATTACAGTATTCAATTTTGCATCACGTTTTTCAAGTACGATATCAAAAGGTTTTGCGCCTTCATCAAGTTCAGTTACGTTGATGTTTGGTGCAATAAAGTCATTTTGCATCATTAGTACAGAGTAAATAGCTTCTTGTACACCAGCTGCACCCAAGCTATGACCTGTCATCGATTTGGTTGAGCTAAGAGGAGGTACCTTACCTTCACCAAATGCACGTTCCATTGCTTTAAGTTCAGTAATGTCACCTGCTGGAGTAGAAGTACCATGTGTATTTACATAGTCAATTTTTTCTACGCCATGTTGTTTAGCTTCTTCAAGTGCCATTAATACACAACGTGTAGCACCTTCACCGCTTGGAGCAACCATGTCTGCACCATCACTGTTAGCAGCATAACCAACAACTTCAGCTAAAATGTTCGCACCACGTGCTTGCGCATGCTCAAGTGATTCAAGTACTACGAAACCACCACCGCCAGCAATAACGAAGCCGTCGCGGTCTGCTGAATATGGACGAGATGCTGTTTCTGGAGTGTCATTATATTTTGAGCAAAGTGCGCCCATTGCATCAAACAATAAACTTTGAGACCAGTGATCTTCTTCACCGCCACCAGCAAGCATAAGATCTTGTTTGCCAAGTTGGATCAAGTTGTACGCATAACCAATTGCATCAGCAGAAGTTGCGCAAGCACTCGTAATAGTATGAGAAATACCTTGTAGTTTAAATGCAACACCAACGTTCGCAGTAATGGTGTTTGACATGTTACGTGGCACAAAGAATGGGCCTACTTTACGTGCGCCTTTAGTTTCTAATAATTCTGTCATTTCAACAACAGAAGCAGTTGAGCCACCACCTGAACCACCTGCAATACCATAACGTGGGTTACCGCTAAGTTGCTCAGGAGTAAGTCCTGCATGTTCAACTGCAGCTACAGCAGCGTTGTAGGCATACATCGCACATACGCCCATGAAGCGTTTTAATTTACGATCGATATTATCAAATTCTTGGTCTGCAGCAGCGCTAACATGACTTTTAAAATTGAGTTCAGCATAAGTTGGGTTAAAACGTGTCCCGGAGATTCCATTTTGAAGTGAGTGAGTAACTGCTTCTAAAGAGTTACCGATACATGAGTTAATACCCATACCAGTGATTACAACACGTTTCATCTACAGGTCCCTTTATGGTGATATTAAGAGTCTATCGTGTTCAACAGCTATGAAAATGAATAGGAGAATATAGCTGTAAGAAAACGAGACTCATGTTTTTCGTTGTTAACATGATAGCAGAAAGGTTTTTTATTTCTTATGGCAAATCTTTATGACAATTTTACATTTAAAAAAAATAACCAAATACATAGTATGTTGCATTTAGGGTTAACTAAAATACACACATTCAAGTTGAGATAAATCCACATTCCACCTAGTATTTATCTCTAATTAGATAAATTAAAAAATCGAGGTACTTGATGACAAAATTTAATAATAATCAATCTGACAATTTGTTTTCTCAGGTCTTCGGAGTGGCTAAAAAGCTCAGTTCTACAGGATTGAGTATCTTGCAACAAAACCAATCAGGTGATGTCAGTAAGGTAATTGAACCCATCCCAACTGGAAAAACTGTTGAAGGTAGATCGAGAACAAAAAGCCCATTTGAAGTTGAGCAATATGAAAGTCCTCAACAAATGCTAAGAGAACATTTACCAAAAGTTACACGTCAGGTGTTTGGCCGACATTTTAAAAAAGTAAATGGCGTTGCTACTTTTCTTTCACCGGATTGGGATGAAAAAATCTCAGGCTATTTATTTGATTGGCTAAATGACTTTAGTTCAAAAAGTACCTTAACTGAAAAAATCCTAGAAGAAGCGGGTGCCAAAGATTTATTTGAATTAACTAAAGATACCAGCCGTTCTCAACGTTTAAGTCAGGCACTTATTGAACAAAACAAGCTTATTGCGACTGTACAAGGTGCCATTACAGGTATCTCTGGTGTTGTAGGTGCAGCGGTAGATATTCCAGTTTCATTAGTTTTGGTTTTAAGAACTATTTATCAAACAGGGAGATCACATGGCTTTGATCTTTTAGAAGGTACTGATCAAGATGTTGTAGAGTTTATTTTTAAAGAAGTTGATATTAGTCTCATCGCTGAAAAGCAAACTCTTTTATTGGCTTTGAAAACCTTACGAAACATGTTGGAAACTCAAGATATTCATCAATTTCAGCAAGTGTTGGGTTCAACCACAGATATAGACACTTTAAAAAACTGGCTGGTAAATGAAGATGGGGAGTTTAAATGGGATTGGTTAAGCCGTATTCCTAAACTGTCTGCTTTTAGTAAATTTACACCAGTTGCCGGAGCTGTTTTAAGCGCAGTGTATAGCTGGAAATTACAAGAAGATGTAGGTCATAAAGCTCAAGCAATTTTCGGAGCTGCAAGACATTATTTAAATGAACACCCAAGTGAGCATTTATCTCCGTTACAGGCTTATTATGCTGCGGTTACACTCATCCAAAAAGCTAGCCCAAGACTTTTAAATGTAGGTGAGGATGGCAATATTCATGCTGCTCATCATCATAAAGTAGAAAATCATGATGTGATTTCAAAAGTTTCTATTGTGTTAAAGCCTACCGAAGGCACAAAGAGTGAAGAAAAAATTCAGGAAAATGTTCATCAGGGCCTCGAAAAACTTGCTGACAAGCATGTAGCAGAGCATGAGCATACTGAACAAAAGCCAGCTTTAACTCCTGAAGATGATGACGAGATATTGGAAGATAAGAAATACTCTTAACAATACCCTTACAAAGAGGAGGTTTAAAAAGTGAAACTAACCTCCATTTAAATTTGTAAATCGTCCTGTCAAACATTGATATGGTCAACATTTGGTAATGTATTGCCGTGTTGACCATTTTTGCATCTTGGCTTACAATTATGTGCCCTTAAAAAGAGGTATTTTCTTTTTAAGGTTTTTTAATAACGGGAGAATTGCCATATGGCAA
Organism: Acinetobacter sp. WU_MDCI_Abxe161; assembly: GCF_025514355.1. NCBI lineage: Bacteria > Pseudomonadati > Pseudomonadota > Gammaproteobacteria > Moraxellales > Moraxellaceae > Acinetobacter > Acinetobacter sp. WU_MDCI_Abxe161. Next base: position 3,499 of record NZ_JAHPTU010000023.1, on the reverse strand, counting down.
CAACGAATCAGTTGATCCGTAAGGGTCGTACGACTTTGGTTGAAAAATCCAAAGTTCCTGCGTTGAAGGCTTGTCCACAACGTCGTGGTGTTTGTACACGTGTTTATACAACTACACCTAAAAAACCTAACTCAGCTATGCGTAAGGTTTGCCGTGTTCGCTTAACTTCAGGTTTTGAAGTATCTAGCTACATCGGTGGTGAAGGCCATAACTTACAAGAGCACAGTGTTGTTCTTATCCGTGGTGGTCGTGTTAAAGACTTACCGGGTGTACGTTACCATACCGTTCGTGGCTCATTAGACTGTGCTGGTGTTAAAGATCGTAATCAATCACGTTCTAAATACGGTACTAAGCGTCCTAAGAAGTAATTCTAGGAAACTAGTCGAATAAGCCCTTTAGCGTTTCGCTTGTTTGAATTCTTCATAGATTTGTAATTCAAGCGACGTATAGTAAGGCCAGCGTCGTGTACATGACACTTGTACAAACTGCTGGATCATCCTGAAGTGTCATATTATTAGGTGTATTAAAATGCCAAGACGTCGCGTAGTCGCTGCTCGTGAGATCCTTCCAGATCCAAAATTTAGCAGCCAAACAATCGCTAAATTCATGAACCACGTAATGCAAGATGGTAAAAAATCGATTGCAGAAAGTATCGTTTACGGTGCTTTAGAACGCGTTCAAGAAAAAAACAAAGTAGACCCAGTTGAATTTTTCGAGACTACTCTTGAAAAAGTTCGTCCAATGGTTGAAGTAAAAGCACGCCGTGTTGGTGGTGCTACTTATCAAGTACCTATGGAAGTACGCCCATCCCGTCGTACTGCCTTAGCTATGCGTTGGTTAGTAGATGCTGCTGCTAAGCGTTCTGAAAAAACGATGGCTTTACGTCTTGCTGGTGAGTTGCTTGATGCAGCTGAAGGTAAAGGTGCAGCAATCAAAAAACGTGAAGATGTGCACCGTATGGCTGAAGCTAACAAAGCCTTCTCTCACTACCGTTTCTAAGCGGATAAAACAGGCCTTATTCAGGAGAATATTCATGCGTACAGCAGCTCGATTCAACATTGCTCTCTATCAAAGTGGGGGCTTTGCAGGTATTTAAGTTGCCTGTTTGGATATTCGCGCGCATCAATTTAATTGGTGCGTCCTGTTTTAAATATAACATTTAGGAATGTAGACATCATGGCTCGCCAAACCCCAATTACTCGTTACCGTAACATCGGTATTTCTGCGCACATTGACGCAGGTAAAACAACTACAACTGAACGTATTTTGTTCTACACAGGTGTATCTCACAAGATTGGTGAAGTACACGACGGTGCAGCAACAATGGACTGGATGGAACAAGAGCAAGAGCGTGGTATTACAATTACCTCTGCTGCTACAACTTGTTTCTGGTCTGGTATGGGTAACCAATTCGAACAACACCGTATCAACGTAATTGACACCCCGGGACACGTAGACTTCACAATCGAAGTTGAACGTTCTATGCGTGTTCTTGACGGTGCGTGCATGGTTTACTGTGCTGTAGGTGGTGTACAACCTCAGTCTGAAACTGTATGGCGTCAAGCGAACAAATATAAAGTGCCTCGTTTAGCATTCGTGAACAAGATGGACCGTACTGGTGCAAACTTCTTCCGTGCTGTTGAGCAAGTTAAAACTCGTTTAGGTGGTAATCCTGTACCTATCGTTGTGCCAATTGGTGCTGAAGATACATTCCAGGGTGTTGTTGACCTTATCGAAATGAAAGCGATTATCTGGGATGAAGCATCTCAAGGTATGAAGTTTGAATATGCTGATATCCCAGCTGACCTAGTTGATACTGCTCAAGAATGGCGTACAAAAATGGTTGAAGCTGCGGCTGAAGCTTCTGAAGAATTAATGGACAAGTACCTTGAAGAAGGTGATCTTTCTAAAGAAGAGATCATTGCAGGTCTACGTGCTCGTACATTAGCTTCTGAAATTCAAGTAATGCTTTGTGGTTCTGCATTCAAGAACAAAGGTGTTCAACGTATGTTGGATGCTGTAATTGAATTCTTACCATCACCTACAGAAGTTAAAGCGATCGAAGGTATCCTTGACGACAAAGACGAAACTAAAGCGTCTCGTGAAGCATCTGACGAAGCTCCGTTCTCTGCGCTTGCGTTCAAAATCATGAACGACAAATTCGTAGGTAACTTAACATTCGTACGTGTTTACTCTGGTGTTCTTAAACAAGGTGATCCGGTTTATAACCCAGTTAAAGCTAAGCGTGAACGTATCGGTCGTATCGTGCAAATGCATGCGAACGAACGTCAAGATCTTGATGAAATCCGTGCAGGTGATATCGCAGCGTGTGTAGGTCTTAAAGACGTTACAACTGGTGATACATTATGTGATGAGAAAAACATCATTACTCTTGAGCGTATGGAATTCCCAGAGCCAGTAATTTCATTGGCTGTTGAACCAAAAACTAAAGCAGACCAAGAAAAAATGTCTATCGCTTTAGGTCGTTTGGCTAAAGAAGATCCATCGTTCCGCGTTCGTACAGACGAAGAATCTGGTCAAACAATTATTGCTGGTATGGGTGAGCTTCACCTTGACATCATTGTTGACCGTATGAAGCGTGAATTCGGTGTTGAAGCTAACATTGGTAAACCAATGGTTGCTTACCGTGAAACGATCAAAAAGTCTGTTGAACAAGAAGGTAAATTCGTACGTCAAACTGGTGGTAAAGGTAAGTTTGGTCACGTATATGTACGTCTTGAGCCGCTTGATGTTGAAGAAGCTGGTAAAGAATACCAATTCGTTGAAGAAGTTGTTGGTGGTGTAGTACCTAAAGAATTCTTTGGCGCGGTTGACAAAGGTATTCAAGAACGTATGAAGAATGGTGTATTGGCTGGTTACCCTGTTGTTGGTATTAAAGCGACATTATTCGATGGTTCTTACCATGACGTCGACTCTGACGAATTATCGTTCAAAATGGCAGGTTCTTATGCCTTCCGTGATGGTTTCATGAAAGCGGATCCTATCCTTCTTGAACCTATCATGAAAGTTGAAGTAGAAACTCCAGAAGACTACATGGGCGATATCATGGGTGACTTAAACCGTCGTCGTGGTATGGTTCAAGGTATGGACGATCTTCCTGGTGGAACAAAAGCAATTAAAGCTGAAGTTCCTCTTGCTGAGATGTTTGGTTACGCGACTCAAATGCGTTCTATGTCTCAAGGTCGTGCGACTTACTCTATGGAATTTGCTAAATACGCTGAAACTCCACGTAACGTGGCTGAAGGCATTATCGCTAAATTCCAATCTGGCGGTAAAAAAGGTGACGACGAGTAATCTTTCGATTACTATAAGCCCAAACTAATTTCTTAGTTAAAAACCAAGTGCTCATGGGGTGACCCTCCATGAGTAGTTTATAAAGGAAGATCATCATGGCTAAAGCCAAGTTTGAACGTAATAAGCCACACGTAAACGTGGGCACAATCGGTCACGTTGACCATGGTAAAACAACTTTAACTGC
>NZ_JAHPTU010000022.1:0-35968 GCF_025514355.1 Acinetobacter sp. WU_MDCI_Abxe161 | reverse complement strand
TCTGGGTAAGTGACTGTTACTGTTGAGCCAGGTTCTGCTGTACCTGTAATTGGGTCTGTCCCGTTAACCGGGTCAATCACTGGCGCGTTCGGTGCAGCCGTATCAACTGTTACAACACCTGTATCAGTACCTTTATTACCTGCTGCATCTGTTGCAGTCACGGTAATGGTGTGTGGGCCGTCTGTTAATGCAGGCAGTGTATTGTCTGCAAGTGTCCAGGTGCCGTCACCATTGTTTGTCGCTGGATAGTCAACACCATCCACAGTCACAACCACAGTTGCTGACGGATCGTTCACTGTACCTGTGAGTGCCGGTGTGCTGTCATTGGTTAATAGATCATTTAGAACAACTGCGGGTGCAACTGCATCTACAACACCTGTTGCAGGTCCTGATGTGTTGCCAGCAGGATCTTCTGTTACTGCTGTTACCGTGTCACCATCATTTAAGCCTGGGTTTGGAACAGTCCAAGTCCCATCCGTTCCTGCTACAACACTTGCTGTACTACCATCTGGGTAAGTGACTGTTACTGTTGAGCCAGGTTCTGCTGTACCTGTAATTGGGTCTGTCCCGTTAACCGGGTCAATTACTGGTGCATTTGGTGCTGTAGTATCGATTGTATAAGTTTGTGTATCGTTAACAGTGCTGCTATTACCTGCCGCATCTGTAAACGTCACTTTCGCATCAATGGTTTTATCTGCATCAGCTGTTAAACCACTACCCGGTACGCTTACTGTCCATGTACCTGCTGCTTTATCTACAGTAGCAGTGTACGTCTGACCGTTGATCACAACTGTAACGACGGTATTCTCTGCATCTGCCGGAATATTTTTCAGAACACCTGTAATTGCAACTTCACCAGCCGCTTCTGATGCATTAATCACGTTGTCAGCTGTTACTGAGTCAACCGTGAAGTTAACGCCATCTGTATTTGGTGCAGCTGTGTCAACAGTCACAACACCTGTATCAGTACCTTTATTACCTGCTGCATCTGTTGCGGACACGGTAACGGTGTGCGGACCATCTGTTAAAGCAGGCAAGGTATTGTCTGCAAGCGTCCATGTACCATCCCCATTGTTCGTCGCTGGATAGTCAACACCATCAATAGTAACTACAACAGTTGCTGATGGGTCACTTACAGTACCTGTTAATGCAGGAGTATTATCATTTGTAGATACATCTTCAAGTGCAACCGTTGGTCCTGATGTATCAAGTGTGTATGTTTGCGTATCGTTGACAGTGCTGCTATTACCTGCCGCATCAGTGAAGGTTACTTTCGCATCAATCGTCTTATCTGTATCAGCAATCAAACCGCTACCTGATACACTTACTGTCCATGTACCTGCTGTTTTATCTACAGTTGCAGTATAAGTTACCCCATTAATAACAACTGTAACGGCTGTATTGGCCGCATCTGCTGGAATATTTTTCAATACACCTGTAATGGTAACATTGCCTGCTGCTTCTGATGCATTAATCACGTTGTCAGCTGTTACTGAGTCAACCGTGAAGTTAACACCATCTGTATTTGGTGCAGCTGTATCAAGTGTGTATGTTTGCGTATCGTTGACAGTGCTGCTATTCCCTGCTGCATCTGTAAACGTTACAGTAGCATCAATCGTTTTATCTGCATCGGCCTCTAAGCCACTGCCAGGCACATTTACAGTCCATGTTCCTGCTGCACTATCTACAGTTGCGGTATAAGTCACCCCATTCACAACCACTGTTACTACAGTATTGGTTGCATCTGATGGAATATTTTTCAAAACACCTGTAATAGTGACATCACCAGCCGCTTCTGATGCATTAATCACATTGTCAGCTGTTACTGAATCAACCGAAAAATCAACCTCATCTGTATTAGGAGCAGCAGTATCGATCGTATAAGTTTGAGTATCTTTAACAGTGCTGCTATTACCTGCCGCATCCGTAAACGTTACAGTAGCATCAATCGTTTTATCTGCATCAGCTGTTAAACCACTGCCTGGTACGCTTACTGTCCATGTACCCGCTGCTTTATCTACAGTTGCATTATAAGTTACCCCATTAATCACAACTGTAACGGCTGTATTCGCCGCATCTGCTGGAATGTTTTTCAATACCCCTGTAATGGTGACATTGCCTGCTGCTTCCGATGCATTAATTACATTATCTGAAGTAACAGGGTCAACTGTGAAGGTCACCCCATCTGTACTTGGTGGTGTTGTATCGGTAGGTGTTGAAGAATCATCATCACTATCGCTGTTCGATGCGGCAGCAATAATACCACCCGCAACTAATGGGATAGCCCATAGCCATGGGTTTATGCCTGCATCGTGATAAAGTAATGGTTCAATTGAAGAAATAGGTTGATAAATAACATCAGACACCAACTCTTGTGGTGCTTCTGCTGGTAAAGCAGCTGGTAAATCTTCTGCTACCAGAGCTTGTGGTTCAACATCGCTGTCGGCATCGGCATCTGCGTCAGCATCTGCGTCGGCATCATTTTCAGCATCTTTGAATTTTGCCCAAATTAACTGTCCATTTTCGTCTTGAAAAACAAGGCTATTATCTTTAGGTTCAGCTGTACCGCTAAAGAAGTCTTCAATAACAATGGTTTGGCCATTTTTCAGGCGAATAACTGCATTGGTACCCTCCCTATTTACTACCAACACATCACTGGCGGCTACTTTTACCAATACGACCGATGCTTCTGAAAGTTTTGCAGAAGTTCCCTCTGTTGTTGCTAAGGTTTTATGATTGTCCTTAGCAATAATTTGTATTTCAGGCATATCTGTATTCCTTTTATATTATTGATTTAAATGATTTTATGTATAATTCTTTTTACTTAATGTTTCTAAGTTTTTGACCTACAACTTAAAAACATTAAGTAATGTGATCATTTTTACATTAAACACTTTAAAATAAAAAAAACAAATACTAAAGTACCTAAAGAAAAAAAATTAATTAATACAAATTATATATAAGTCTTTATTAGGTTTTTCTTGTGTTAATTTAATAAAAAATTGCATTAAACGTTTTATATATAAAACAAATTTAATATTTTATTATTTACTGTTTGTTGAAAAATCATTTAATTAAAATATTTATATAACACTCATTAATATCTTAATAAAATAAAATATATTATTAATGATATATATAGAAAAAAAAGGCTTTAGATAATATTTTACTATTACACTAAAACCTAATTTTTAAATGGTTTCTAAAATTTAAAACTATTTAAGTTTAGAAATTATCGGGACTCTCAAATCGTTTTACTTCTTGTAACTTATTTGGGTCATGCATTGTTGCAATTCCATCTTCAGTTTTTTGGTCAACAAGAATATCTGGATTAAAAACAGTGATCGTCTCTCTGCCCAGTGCATCCTCTCCAACAATATACTGAAAACCTCTTCGGTTCATCTTATGACACAATCTCTGATAGAAACCTTTTAAGCCTTCAGTTTCTTCATTCGGATTGTAATAAAAAGCATTCATCACAGCTGGCAGACCCAGACCACAGACTATGCCGGATAACAATACACTGATAAAGGTATATCCAATCAGAATACTACTATAAGGACTTAAAGCAGGAATATTGGCAACGGCCAAAATCAATGCAAGTGAAATCCCCCCTCGTACCCCACCCCAAGATAAAATGGTCAAACTACCATTGTAGCTTTTGGTTCTACGCATTGTAGGGAAAAAAGCAAAAGCCATGAAGTTAGCTGCAAAACGAGAAATATGTAGGATAAAGAACGCAACAATACCGCCTAAAATCAGGCTGAAGTTTAAATCAAGAATAAATAGCTCTAAACCAATTAAAGTAAATAAGAAGGAGTTAATAATTCCTTCTACAGTGTGCCAGAAATGGTTAACTTCTTGAATCTCACGCTCTTCTCGTATTTCTTTCCATTTGTTCCCAACAATTAAGCCACCAATTACACAAGCAATTGGTGCTGATGCATGCGCAAACAAAGCAACCAAATATGCTCCACTCGCGAGTAGTGCGGTTGTTAAAATCAGGGATTCCATTTCGTGTTTACCACGTAATAGACGCAATACCCCTACCCCAAATGCCCAACCAATCCCGACTGCAACAACAATTTCATAGAGTAGAGCTTCTAAGGTTGCAACCAATGAGAAATGTTCACCTTGCAAAACATTAAGCAAAGTCATAAACAATGCAATACACATTGCATCATTAAATAATGATTCACCTTCTAGCTTAACAATTAAATGATGAGGTGCACGAATCGAACTAAGTACACCTTTAATACCAATAGGGTCTGTTGCCCCTAAAGCTGCACCTAAAAGTAACAACACCAGAATTGGCACGTGATATCCAACTAGTAATTGGAATCCGTACAGTAAACTGCCAAACAATACGGCGCAAAGCACTAAGGCAATCGTTGCCAAAATACTAATTTGTTTCCAATAACTTTTTAGATCTGAAATTTTAAATTTGAGTGCCGAAGAAGTCAGAATAAAACAAATAACACCATTAATTAAAAAATCATAAAAATCGATATGGCGTACTGCTTCTTCAATATTATGAATATTAATGGTGATAAACTGGTTACCGTTTAGTAGGCTAGCACCCCACTGTAGAATAAAGACAAAAATCGCAGAAACAAGAGGAACACCAATAGCTTGGGGAAAACCCAAAATACGTTTATTAAAAATCGTGGTTGCGATTGATAGCGCAAAAACCACTGTAAATGCTTGTAGTAGAAAAAAATTACCCATGAACACCCTTCTTCTGGGTCAACGACCAAATAAGAAAATTTTGCTAGGTCGACCAAACTAAACAAAATGTAGGCATTAATAATGCCATGATCATAAAAAATGAAAATTCGGATGCAAGTTTAACGAATTGATTGAACAATCTATCAATCTGTTAAATTTCTTAACATTATTTATAGTTAACATTTAAAGGAAGATGGATGAGCTTCTTAAATAATATTAATAAGTCTCATCCTTCTATATTTAGATTGAATTATTGAAGGTATCACACTGGTTAATGTCACTGGTTTTTAAACCGACTTGGAACCAATGCATTCGCTGTTCACTGCTACCATGAGTAAAGCTATCAGGAACGATCTGACCAGTAGAACGCTTCTGTAAATAATCATCTCCAATTTTTTGAGCAGCATCCATTGCTTCTTCAATGTCACCTTGCTCTAAAAACTGAGTTCGCTGTTGATTATGGTTAGCCCAAATACCTGCTAAACAGTCAGCTTGTAATTCTTGGCGAACAGATAATTGATTACCTTCTCTTTGACTCACTTGTGCACGGGCTTGCTGGACTTGCGATGAAATACCGAGCAGAGTTTGAACATGGTGCCCTACCTCATGTGCAACAACATAAGCTTGTGCAAAATCGCCAGCCTGATCTTCCCTGGAAAGTTCAGTTTGGTTTTGTTCACCAGAAATTCCCATTTGCTGACGCATATCTTTAAAGAATTCTGTATCGATATAAACCTTTTGGTCTGCCGGGCAATAAAATGGACCCATAGCAGATTGAGCAGTACCACATCCTGACTGAATCATTCCACTAAACAATACTAATGTTGGTGGCGTATAAGTTTTACCCAGCTGTTTAAATATAGGAGTCCAAGTATCCTCTGTATCAGCCAAAACTGTTCCAACAAAATCCGAGGCTTCTTTTTGTTCGGCTGTTAGACTCTCCGGTGCAGTTGCATTTGATTGCTGGGAAGCAGTAACCTGTTGCGTTGCTTGATAAGCTTGTTGTGGATCGACCCCAAAAAACTTCCATGCAACAAACGCAACAACTAAACCAATAATACTGATACCGCCCGCTCTAACACCGCCACCACCTCGGCGGTCTTCCACATTGCTACTAATTCGACGACCTTTCCAGCGCATAATTTCCCTCTTCTTTTTAGAATGGCATCATGAACCCGATGCTTTTTTAGGCCACATTTTTTGTATTAAGCTTACAATTAATAAAACAATTGCACCCGCAACTAGTCCTATTCCAAAGTTAATCAGTGTCGGTGTTAAAGCACCAATGATATTACCTACCGCTGGTATTGTTTCTACGTGATCTACTGTGTCTTCAGTTAAATGATGAAGTAACGGAATTGTATGATTAATAATCCCGCCACCCACTAAAAACATTGCAATAGTGCCCACGATTGAAAGTAATTTCATCAAAATAGGAGCAAAAGCCAATAGACCTCGACCTATAGTTTGTTTAAAAGAGGCAGTTTGCTTAGTTAAATATAATCCTAAGTCATCAATTTTAACAATCATGCCAACCAGACCATACACACCGATTGTCATGACAACGGCAATAATGCTGAGAACACTTACCTTAGTCATTAAAGTAGCTGTAGCCACAGTACCTAAAGAAATAACGACGATTTCAGCTGATAAAATAAAGTCTGTCCTTACTGCTCCTTTTATTTTTTCTTTCTCAAAATTTGCTAAATCTAATTCTTCACTATCAAGCTCTGCTTTTGCTTCTTCTTGTGTAGAAGCTTTTTTATGCATAATGGTATGGAGAACTTTCTCGACTCCCTCATAACATAAAAATAAACCTCCGAGCATTAATAAAGGATTAATGAGCCAAGGCGCAATCACGCTAATTAATAAAGCTAAAGGAACTAAAATAAGCTTATTAACAAATGAGCCTTTAGCCACTTTCCAAACAATAGGAAGTTCGCGATCTGCACGAACACCTGTTACTTGCTGGGCATTCAGGGCTAAATCATCACCTAAAACTCCGGCAGTTTTCTTCGCTGCCATTTTACTCATTAAAGCAACATCATCTAAAATTGTTGCAATATCATCTAGTAATAAAAGTAAGCCACTTGCCATTTCTTATCCAAGTTTGTATTTATTAAGCTATTGTAAGATGATTTTTTTGAATTTCTGTAATTTTACTGAATAAATTCACAATATTATTTTAAGAAAAGTTTATCCAATCGCTGACGAATTTTTTTTATTTCCCGTACAATAATGCCAATCTTTTATATTGCAGGGCTTACTACCCCCTGATTAAGCCAATAAGACAGTGGAATAAATAATGAGTAATGTTGATCAGCGTCCAATTATTTTGACAGGCGACCGCCCAACCGGACAACTTCATCTTGGGCATTTTGTCGGTTCTTTGCGTTCTCGTGTAGGTTTACAGGATAGCCATCATCAACATCTCTTGTTAGCAGATGCACAAGCATTAACAGACAATGCAGATAACCCAGATAAAGTCCGTCGCAATATTTTGGAAGTAGCTCTAGATTATCTAGCTGTCGGTATTGATCCAACAAAAACTACCATTTGTGTTCAATCTTGCTTGCCAGCACTGAATGAGCTCACCATGCTCTATCTTAACTTCGTAACTGTTGCACGTTTAGAACGTAACCCAACCATTAAGTCTGAAATTCAAATGCGTGGTTTCGAGCGTGATATTCCAGCCGGTTTCCTCTGCTACCCTGTTGCACAAGCGGCTGACATTACGGCTTTCAAAGCGACTGTCGTTCCGGTAGGTGAAGATCAGATTCCAATGATTGAACAAACGAACGAAGTGGTACGCCGTGTAAACCGTCAAATTGGTCAAGATCTTTTGCCTGAATGTAAAGCTTTACTTTCTAACATGGCACGTTTACCTGGCTTTGATGGTAAAGCGAAAATGTCTAAATCATTAGGCAATACCATCGTTTTAAATGCTTCTGATAAAGACATCAAGAAAGCTGTAAATGCGATGTATACAGACCCAAACCACCTTCGTATCGAAGATCCAGGTCAAGTTGAAGGCAATATTGTATTTACCTATTTAGATGCATTTGATCCAAATAAAGAAGAAGTTGAAGAATTAAAAGCTCACTATCGTCGTGGTGGTCTTGGTGATGGTACAGTTAAAAAACGTCTTGAAGGTGTGTTAAAAGAGTTAATTACGCCTATTCGTGAACGTCGCGAAGAACTTGCTAAAGATCCTGACTACATTATGGATGTTTTACGCCAAGGTACAGATAAGTGTCGACTTATTACTCAACAGACTTTAGACGAAGTTAAAGATGGTTTAGGTTTATTTAGATTTTAATTCTGTTTGAAACTAAAAGCCCTGCGGGGCTTTTTTTGTATTTGTTTAATTTTTATAATATTCATTTTTTAGAATTACTAATGTATTGACGACTATTCACATGCTTTTACCCTATTAACGTGAAGTAACACTTATTAACGCTAATAGCAATGAAGAGACTCTTAACTGTATCTATTATTCACTGTGTAGGTCACATCATATGAGCCTCACGACATTTCTCCTTAAACCGAAACTGTTTTTACAGATTCGTTGTTCTACGCAATGATCACCCCAATCATTGCGTATTTTTTTTGCCTAAATATTTTATTTTTGATTTAACTTTACTTATAAAATTTTGCTTATTTATCTTTAATAAATAAAAAAGCACCGCATCATTTTCAGATGCGGTGCTTTTTAAGATTCAGGATAAAGCGATTAAGCTAAGCCTTTCTCTTTTAAAACTTGCAACATTGTTGAACCAAGCTCAGCTGGGCTACGAGTGTAAGCCATACCTGCTTTTTCAAATGCAGCGAATTTCTCTTCAGCAGTACCTTGACCACCAGAAATGATCGCACCAGCGTGACCCATACGTTTACCTTTAGGTGCAGTTACACCAGCAATGTAACCTACTACAGGTTTAGTCACGTTAGATTTGATGAATTCAGCAGCTTCTTCTTCCGCTGTACCACCGATCTCACCGATCATGATGATTGCATCAGTATCTGGATCGTCTTGGAACAATTGAAGAGCTTCGATTTGGTTCATACCTGGGATTGGGTCACCACCGATACCGATACAAGTAGACTGACCTAAACCAAGCTTAGTTGTTTGAGCAACAGCTTCATAAGTCAATGTACCTGAACGTGAGATGATACCAATACGACCTGGTTGGTGAATATGACCAGGCATAATACCAATCTTACATTCACCCGGAGTGATCACGCCTGGGCAGTTAGGACCAACTAAACGAGTACCGTTACCGTTAGTTTCTAAATAACGTTTTGCTTTAAGCATGTCGATTGTTGGAACACCTTCAGTGATCACAACGATTAGGCCAACACCTGAATCAACCGCTTCAACGATTGAGTCTAAAACGAATGGAGCTGGTACATAGATTACAGATGCATCTGCATTTGTTTCACGTACAGCTTCTTTCATTGTGTTGAATACTGGTAAGTCAAGGTGAGTAGTACCACCTTTACCTGGAGTAACACCACCAACAACTTTTGTACCGTAGTCTAAAGCTTGTGCAGAGTGGAAAGTACCGTTTTTACCAGTAAAACCTTGTACCAATACTTTAGTGTCTTTATTAATTAATACGCTCATGATTGATACTCCCCTTACGCTTTAACTGCAGCTACAACTTTTTCTGCGGCATCAGACAAGCCGTTCGCAGAAATTAATTTCAAACCAGATTCATCAAGTAATTTAGCACCTAACTCAGCGTTGTTACCTTCTAAACGAACAACAACTGGAACAGTTACATTTACTTCTTGAACCGCTGCAATAATTGCTTCAGCAATCATGTCACAACGTACGATACCACCAAAGATGTTGATTAAAACACCTTGTACAGACGTATCAGCAAGAATGATTTTGAACGCTTCAATTACGCGCTCTTTAGTAGCACCGCCACCAACGTCAAGGAAGTTTGCAGGCTGGCCACCATAAAGTTTAATGATGTCCATAGTTGCCATTGCAAGACCAGCACCGTTAACCATACAACCAATGTTACCTTCTAAAGCAACATAGTTAAGGTCGAATTCAGATGCTTTTAATTCACGCTCATTCTCTTGAGATTTGTCACGTAAAGCAGCAACTTTAGGTAAACGGTAAAGCGCGTTAGAGTCGATACCTACTTTCGCATCAACACATAAAATTTCGCCATTTTCACGAACTGAAAGTGGGTTAATTTCAAATAATGCAAAATCATTTTCAACAAATGCTTGGTAAGCAGCTGTCATGATTTTTACAAATTGACCGATTTGTTTGTCTTTCAAACCTAAAGCAAACGCAACTTCACGCGCTTGGAATGGTTGTAAACCAACTAATGGATCAACTTCAACTTTGATAATTTTTTCTGGAGTTTCTTCTGCAACCTTCTCGATCTCTACACCACCTTCTGTAGAAGCCATGAAAGTAATACGACGGCTAGAACGGTCTACAACCGCGCCCAAGTAAAGCTCACGCTCAACTGGGTATACGTCTTCAGCAACAATAATGCTGTTTACTGGTTGACCATTTGCATCTGTTTGATACGTTACAAGACGAGTACCAATGATATTGTTTGCAAATTCGATAACGTCTTCTTTAGATTTTGCAACTTTAACGCCACCAGCCTTACCACGACCACCAGCATGAACTTGCGCTTTCATTACCGCGAATTTACCACCAAGCTGTTCAAATGCAGCAACTGCTTCGTCTGCATTGGTAGCCAAGATACCTTCTTGTACTGGCATACCATATTCTTTCAATAACGCTTTAGCTTGATACTCATGTAAGTTCATTTAGTTACCTACTTAACTTTGTTTGTTGTCTTCAATTTGCGCAACATTCTCATGTTGCATATGCAAATTGCTGTCTACGTCTTTCACCTTGATGCTTTTTTAATCACACCATCGAATGTGAAAAAGAGCGGAGAACCGCTCTTTATTTTATTTACGCTTACGTTGAATCGCGTGAATTGCACGACCATCTACAGCAAGTGCAGCTTCATGAACAACTTCAGAGAATGTTGGGTGACCAAATGTCATTAACTGAAGATCTTCAACAGAAGATACAAATTCAAGAGCGATCATACCTTGGTGTACGATATCAGATGCTGCAGGTCCAATAACATGCATACCTAATAAACGGTCAGTTTTTGCATCAGCAACAAACTTAACAAAACCAGCACCTTCACCCGCCGCTAAAGCACGACCATTTACAGCAAAACCGAATTGACCAGTTTTAACTTCATGACCTTTTTCTTTAGCTTGTTCTTCAGTTAAACCAACCCAAGCCGCTTCCGGATGTGTATAGATAACAGAAATGATTGTGTCATAGTTCACTTGAGCTGCATGACCGTGAATACGCTCAACAGCCATTACACCTTCTTCCATTGCTTTATGAGCAAGCATTGGACCGCGAACCAAGTCACCAATCGCGTATACACCTTCTACAGAAGTTGCACAGTGATCGTTTACTTCTACTAGACCACGTTCAGTCAATTTAATACCTGAATCATCTGCCAATAAACCTTCTGCATAAGCTTTACGGCCTACACAAACGATTAATTTGTCAAAAGTCTGAGTTTTTTCTTCGCCACCTTGAGTGTATTTAACAGTCACTTCACGACCATTAATTTCAGTACCAGAAACTTTAGCACCAATACGAATATCAAGGCCTTGCTTAGTTAAAAGTTTTTGATAATCTTTTGCCAAAGCTTTATCAGCCATTGGTAAGAATGCATCCATTGCTTCAAAAACAACAACTTCAGCACCAAGACGACGCCAAACAGAACCAAGCTCTAAACCAATTACACCAGCACCAATAACACCTAAACGCTTAGGTACTTCTGGGAAGTTCAATGCACCAGTTGAATCAACAATAATATCTTGATCTACAGGAGCTACTGGAATGTTTACAGGTACAGAACCAGACGCAAGAATAACGTATTTAGGCTCTAAAACTTGAGTTTCACCTTCATGAGAAACGAACTCAACTTTTTTACCAGCAAGTAATTTACCAGTACCTTTTAACCACTCAATACCATTGCCTTTAAGCAATTGATCGATACCACCAGTTAATTGGTCAACAATTTTGTCTTTACGAGCAAGAAGCTTAGCAAGATCAAAATTCACTTCACCTGTAGTGATACCGTGATCAGCTAAGTGATGTACTGTATCTTCATAACGGTGAGAAGAGTCAAGTAATGCTTTAGAAGGAATACAACCCACGTTTAAGCATGTACCACCTAAAGATGGCTTACCGTTGTGAATACGTTTTTCGATACAAGCGACTTTAAAACCTAGTTGAGCAGCGCGAATCGCAGCTTCATAACCACCAGGACCACCGCCAATAACAACAAGATCAAATTGTTGAGACATTGTTTATCTCCATGGTCCGAGATAGAGGATCACTCTACCTCGGTAATATTATTCGAAGAAATTAAAGATCAAGGATGAGTTTAGCTGGTTCTTCTAACAATTCTTTGATTGCTACCAAGAAACCTACAGCTTCTTTACCATCAATCATACGGTGGTCATAAGAAAGCGCTAAATACATCATTGGCAAGATTTCAACTTGACCATTTACAGCCATAGGACGCTCTTGGATTTTGTGCATACCCAAGATACCAGTTTGTGGCTGATTCAAAATTGGAGTTGAAAGTAATGAACCGAAAGTACCACCGTTAGTGATTGTGAAAGTACCACCAGTCATTTCTTCGATAGATAATTTACCATCACGTGCTTTACCAGCATAAGCAGCAATACCTGCTTCAACTTCTGCATAGCTCATACGGTCAGTATCACGTAATACTGGAACAACAAGACCACGATCAGAAGATACTGCAACACCGATGTCATAGTAACCGTGATAAACAATATCATCGCCATCAATTGAAGCATTTACCGCAGGGTAGCGTTTAAGTGCTTCAGTAGCAGCTTTAACAAAGAATGACATGAAGCCTAAACGAGCACCATGGCGTTTTTCAAACGCATCTTTATATTGCTTACGTAATTCCATGATTGGCTTCATGTTAACTTCGTTGAATGTCGTTAACATTGCTGTTTCTTGAGTAGCAGCAAGAAGACGCTCAGCTACACGCTTACGTAAACGAGTCATTGGAACACGTTTTTCGATACGCTCACCAACAGCTACGCTTAACGGAGTAACGTTAGCAGCTGGTTTAGCTTGATGGTTTGCCACATCTTCTTTAGTGATACGACCACCACGGCCAGTACCTTGTACGTCAGCAGCAGCAATACCAGATTCAGTTAACGCTTTACGAACTGCAGGAGCTTGGTCAGATACAGTTTCTGTACGCTCAACAACAGGAGCCGCACCAGCTTGAGTCTGAGCAGCCGCTTGCTCTACTGCAGGAGCAGCCGCTGCTGCACCAGCACCAGCTTCAAACTGAGCAATCACTTCGTCAGAAAGAACTGTATCGCCTTCATCTTTAATGATCGCAACTAAGCTACCATCAGCAGGAGCAACAACTTCTAAAACAACTTTGTCGGTTTCAATATCACAGATCACTTCGTCACGTGATACAGGTTCACCCACCTTTTTATGCCAAGTTGCGATGGTTCCATCTGCAACAGACTCTGGGAATACCGGTGCTTTAATTTCGGTTGCCATTATTGAGAATCTCCTGATTGTTCAGCTTCGATTGCCAATGCATCATTAATTAGCTGAGCTTGTTGTTTTGCATGCAAGTACGGTGAGCCACAAGCTGGTGCAGCAGAAGCTTCACGACCTGCAAAACTGATACGGATTTGTTTGCCAGACTTTAAGATATCGTCATATAAACGTGGTGCAATAAATAACCATGCGCCTTGGTTCTTCGGCTCTTCTTGTGCCCAAACAAGTTCTTTCACGTTTGGATATGCAGCCAAGATTTCTGCAAGACGTTGCTCTGGATATGGATACAACTGTTCAATACGTACAATTGCGACATTAGTTAAGTTTTGTTCACGACGTTTTTCGAGTAAGTCGTAATAAACTTTACCGCCACAAAGTACAAGACGAGTTACATCTGACTTATTAATTTGATCGATTTCGTCAATTACAGTTTGGAATGAACCATTTGCAAGCTCTTCTAAAGTAGAAGTCGCAAGTTTATGACGAAGTAAAGATTTTGGTGACATTACAATCAATGGCTTACGAATTGGGCGTACAGCTTGACGACGTAATGCGTGGAAAATCTGTGCAGGTGTCGTTGGAGTGATCACTTGCATATTATCTTCAGCACATAACTGTAAGAAACGTTCTAAACGAGCTGATGAGTGTTCTGGACCTTGACCTTCGAAACCGTGTGGTAACAACATTGTTAAACCACAAACACGCTCCCACTTAGTCTCACCAGAAGCAATGAACTGGTCAATTACAACCTGAGCACAGTTTACGAAGTCACCAAATTGGGCTTCCCAAATAATTAAGCTCTTAGGAATTGTAGTTGCATAACCATATTCGAAAGCAAGAACAGCTTCTTCAGACAATAAAGAATCGTAAATTGCAAAACGTGGTTGGTTCTCTTTAACATGACAAAGAGGAATGTAAGTTGAACCGTCAGCTTGGTTATGCAATTTCGCATGACGGTGTGAGAAGGTACCACGACCCACGTCTTCACCAGTAATACGAACTAGATAGTCTTCATCTAATAAAGTTGCATAAGCTAAAGTTTCTGCTGCACCCCAGTTTAAAGGAGTTTCACCAGTTTGCATTTTTACGCGATCTTCAATTACTTTTTGAACCTGACGCTGCATTACAAACCCTTCAGGAAGTTTGCTCATGCCCTCGCCTAATTCTTTTAAGCGATTTAAGTCAAATGAAGTATCCCAATCGTCTGTGTAGTCATGGCCCAAATATGGAGTCCAATCTACAAACATTTTGGTATTTGGTTCAAGAATTAATGCATTTGCTACATGATTACCCGCTTCTAAATCAGAACGATAATCTTCAACCATTTGGTCTGCTTCAGCACGATCAATTACTTTTTGTTGAACAAGTTGATCAGCATAAAGTGTACGAGTAGTTGCCTTCTTAGCAATTACTTGATACATCAATGGTTGTGTACCAGATGGCTCATCTGCTTCGTTATGGCCACGACGGCGATAACAGAACAAATCGATAACAACATCTTTACGGAATTCGTGACGGAAATCATGTGCTAATTGAGTAGCAAAGATAACAGCTTCAGGATCATCACCATTTACATGGAAAATTGGCGCCTGAATCATTTTAGCAACGTCTGTACAGTATTCTGTAGAACGTGCATCACGAGGGTCAGAAGTTGTGAAACCTACTTGGTTGTTCACAATAATATGAACTGTACCACCAACCGTATAGCCACGAGTTTGTGACATTTGGAAGGTTTCCATGTTCACGCCTTGACCTGCAAATGCCGCATCACCATGAACAATCACTGGTAAAACGTCATCACCGCCAATGTCTCTACGACGTACTTGACGTGCACGTACAGAACCTTCAACTACAGGCCCAACAATTTCCAAGTGAGATGGGTTAAATGCCAATGCCAAGTGAACTTCGCCACCTGGAGTCATTACATTACTTGAGAAACCTTGGTGGTATTTAACGTCGCCAGAACCTTTTTTATGAATTGATTTACCTTCGAACTCACCAAATAAGTCCGCAGGGTTTTTACCCATAATATTCACAAGAAGGTTTAAGCGGCCACGGTGTGGCATACCAATAACAACTTCTTTACAACCTACAGCACCAGCACGCTGGATAATCTCGTTTACCATAGGAATAAAAGATTCGCCGCCTTCAACACCAAAGCGTTTAGCACCGACGTATTTATTACCAAGATATTTTTCAAGACCTTCTGCAGCAGTTAAACGCTCTAAGAAGCCTTTCTTTTGATCATTTGTGTAATTGAATTTACCACGAGCACTTTCAAGACGCTGTTGAATCCAACGCTTTTCTTTTGTGTCCACGATATGCATGTATTCAACACCGATTGAACCACAATAGATTGCCTCCATTGCTTCAATCATTTCAGCAAGCGTTGCTTCACTTTTGCCGATTTCAAGATTGCCGGTATTGAATACAGTGTCTAAATCTGATTTGGTTAAACCGTGAGCTGAAAGATCTAAATCTGGAATCTCTTCACGCTTAGCAAGACCTAATGGATCTAATTTAGCTTTTTGATGTCCGCGATTACGATAAGCAGCAATAAGTTGTAAAACGCCAATTTGACGACGCTCATGCTCAGTACTTACCGTACTTTGTACAACAGGTTGAACACGATTAGCATTACGTCCTAGTAATAGGAATTGCTCACGCACAGCGCTGTGTGGTTGGTCACCCTTTGGATATTTATCGAAATATTGGCGCCAGTCCTCAGCTACAGAGATTGGGGAAGTCAGGTACTGCTCGTAAAGTTCTTCAATATACGCTGCACTATCAGCGGAAAGTTCAGTGTCAAGACGCAATGCGTCAGCAACTTCTTGCATTTGTGGACCCATTTCCTATTGCAAAAAATATTACAGGCTGCCTTTTAAGCATACCCATGATGCATAATGCCAAATTGGTAAAAAAGGCATTACTTACCCAACAGGTCTTTAAGACCATGGGGCGTCATACTACCTAGAGAGAAAACTCCATAGGTAATTAATGAATCACAACGCCCTCAATGGCATCATCACTCACCTTATACTCGATTAAAACCGAGCAATTTTTTGCAAATCTTTTTAGAAAAATTAACTTTAAAATTAACTTTTCTAAAATGACTTTAACCATAAAAATTAAGCACAGATCTAAGATCGTGCTACTTAAATTAATTCTACTAGTATACGCTTTTTTCACCTATAACTTTGTGGCAAATCGTATCATGTTCTTAAACAACGATTGATTTTTTTGACACATACCACCTATAAATTGGCGAAATACATAAGCGATTTTATCTTTTAATATATGGTGCAATATATAAAAACCTCGCTCTTTTCGACCAAAGTCTAAAGTTTACATTATAAAATTAAAAAAAAACGCACATCAAGGATGCGCGTTTTCCATTTGTGCAGAATTAACCCGCTTGATCTAATAGCATATTACGGATGTGACCGATTGCTTTTGTAGGATTTAGACCTTTAGGACATACTGACACACAGTTCATAATACCTTTACAACGGAACAAACTGAACGGATCGTCAAGACGAGCCAAACGGTCTGCAGTAGCAGTATCACGAGAGTCGATAATAAAACGGTATGCATTCAACAATGCTGAAGGACCCAAGAATTTATCAGGGTTCCACCAGAATGATGGGCATGAAGTTGAACAACATGCACAAAGAATACACTCATACAGACCATTTAAGTGTTCACGCTCTTCAGGAGACTGTAAACGCTCTTTAGGTGGAGCTGGCTGGTTATTGATCAAGAATGGCTGAATTTTGTCATATTGATCATAGAATTGGTTCATATCAACAACCAAATCTTTAATAACCGGCAAACCTGGTAATGGACGAATTACAATTTTCTCAGGTAGGTCGTTTAAATTCCATAAACAAGCCAAACCATTTTTACCATTAATATTCACACCATCCGAACCACAAATACCTTCACGGCAAGAACGACGGAATGTTAATGTTTCGTCTTGAACTTTCAATGCAAGTAATGCATCAAGCAACATACGGTGCTTATCAGTCAATTCAAGCTTGAAAGTTTGCATGTACGGCGCTTTATCCTTATCAGGATCATAGCGGTAGATTTCGAATGTACGAGTACCTCTACTCATCTTTATACTCCCGATTAGAATGTACGTGGTGCTGGTGGAATTGCATCAACAGTCAACGGTTTGAAGCGCACTGGCTTATATTCCAAACGGTTGTCTGATGAATACCATAAAGTATGCTTCATCCACTCATCATCACGGCGACCGTATGAATAAGTTGGGTGATCAGCTGGTAATTCATAATCAACTACCGTATGCGCACCACGACATTCTTTACGCGCAGCAGCTGAAATTAATGTCGCTTTTGCAACTTCATATAAGTTTTCAACTTCAAGCGCTTCAACACGTGCAGTGTTAAATACTTTAGATTTATCTTTCAAGTGAATATTACGTACACGTGGCTCAAGAGCAAGGATCTCTTTTACACCTTTATCAAGCAAAGCTTGAGTACGGAATACACCAGCATGGTCTTGAACGATATCACGAATTGCATCAGCAACTTCTTGAGCATTTTCACCAGAAGTTGACTCATCCAACTTACGTACGCGATCTAATGTTTGCTCTAATACATTTGTTGGAAGAGGCGCATATTCATCACCATGATGCTTAGTTACGTAGTCGATAATGTGCTCACCAGCAGCTTTACCAAATACAACCAAGTCAAGAAGTGAGTTAGTACCTAAACGGTTTGCACCATGTACTGATACACAAGAACATTCACCAATTGCATAGAAACCTTTTACAGGTTTAGTGTAGTTGTCTGTACCTGCTTCAGGTAAGCACACTTGACCATGCATATTCGTAGGAATACCACCCATTTGATAATGGATTGTTGGTACTACAGGAATTGGTTCTTTAGTGATGTCAACGTTCGCGAATTTTTTACCAATCTCAAATACAGATGGTAAACGCTTCATGATTGTATCAGCACCCAAGTGAGTCATATCAAGTAAGATATAATCACCTTTTGGACCACAACCACGACCTTCTTTAATTTCTTGGTCCATAGAGCGTGATACGAAGTCACGTGGAGCCAAGTCTTTTAAAGTCGGTGCATAACGTTCCATGAACGGTTCGCCGTCTTTATTACGAAGGATCGCACCTTCACCACGACAACCTTCAGTCAACAATACACCAGCGCCCGCAACACCTGTTGGGTGGAATTGCCAGAATTCCATATCTTGTAATGGAATACCTGCACGAGCAGCCATACCAAGACCGTCACCAGTATTGATATAAGCATTTGTTGATGCACGGTAAACACGACCAGCACCACCAGTCGCAAATAATGTCGCTTTTGCTTGGAATACTGCGATGTTACCAGTTTCTTGGTCAATCGCTGTTACACCAAGAACATCACCTGCTTCGTTACGGATCAAATCAAGCGCGATCCATTCAACGAAGAACTGAGTACCCATTTTCACGTTGCTTTGATAAAGCGTGTGCAATAACGCATGACCCGTACGGTCTGCTGCAGCACAAGCACGTGGAACTGGTTTATCACCATAGTTAGCAGAGTGACCACCGAACGGACGTTGGTAAATTGTACCATCAGCGTTACGGTCAAAAGGCATACCCATGTGTTCAAGTTCATACACAACTTTTGGTGCTTCACGACACATAAATTCAATTGCGTCTTGGTCACCTAACCAGTCAGAACCTTTTACTGTATCGTAAAAGTGGAAATGCCAGTTATCTTCTTGCATGTTACCTAACGACGCACCGATACCACCTTGAGCGGCTACTGTGTGCGAACGTGTCGGGAAAACTTTAGTGAGCACTGCAACCTTCAAACCCGCTTGAGCGAGTTGGTAAGATGCACGCATACCAGAACCACCACCACCAACGATAACAGCATCGAAAGTGAGGTTTTGAATATTTGAATAATCTTCTTTAGGGGTTATCGCGCCCATGATATCTTCCTATCAATTCGCCCAGAAAATCTGGATACCCCAGATTGCGTACACAAACACTGCAATAATGACAGCCGTCGTCAGTACAAGGCGTAAACCTTTCGCTGAAGGACCCATTTGACGTGTAGTGACATAGTCAGTGAAAACTTGCCACATACCAATCCATGCGTGTGCGATAAGCGATAAAATTGCCAATAAAGAAAAAATCTTCATTGGTAATGTCATCATAAAGCCAGCCCACTGTTGATAGTCAAATCCGCCTTTGCAGAGAATCCAACCAAAAAGAACAACAGTATAAGCCGCTAATACAACCGCACTTACACGCTGGATAAACCAATCACGAGAACCTGAACCAGTTAAACCTGTAGCACTTTTCATTAGAACATAATCCATACAAAGGCTGCGATAATGGCTACCACAGATAAGATCAATGAAATTGTCGCTGCAATACGACCACTTTGCAGTTCCTCAGCAAAACCTAAATCTGCAAGTAAGTGCTTAACTCCAGCAATAAAGTGGAATATCAAGCCGGCTGCAAATACCCAAACAACAAAACGTACAAGGATATTTCCAAAAACGACATTTTTAACGTAGTCAAATCCTTCTGGTGAAGATAATGATTTATCTAGAATCCATAAGAGAACTGGTACTAATAAGAAAACGATGACACCTGATAAACGGTGTAAAATTGATGCAATAGCCACGGGTGAGCGTAAATTTACCGCTAACACCTGACCCATGGACAAATTGACAGGTCTGTTGCTTTTCACAGCGGGCATCCTGTAGGTAGAAACTCCGACCGGAGTTTGTTGAATTAATTCCAAGGAAAGCTGGCATTGTTAGGCAAGCACAGCTCATGCCTAACCTATAAACGACACTGAATTATAAAACGCGAAGTATCAAAATACAAACGATCCACTTTGCCTTTTCAGCAAAAAATCATTAAATAAGAATCATTCATAACAATATTCCTTCACTACTCCTATAAAAAGAAGAAGTCCCTACACATCATGTCATTGTTTAAAATAACTTTTTATTTAATTTCATTTTTTCTGAAATTTCTTTTAAATAAGTCTATTTTAGACTAAAGATAAAGTTATAAATTCCTCATATAAATAGAAAAATGATGGCAATACCTCATATTTTGTAATCAGGCCACAATTCAAATAAGTGAAACTACTTATATTCAAATACATATTAGATAATCTGCACTACTTTTAAAAAGTTAAATCTATTTTAAAAAATTTCTTATTATTTCAATCACGTCTGATAAGCTATTTTTTATACAATTAAACTTAAAAAAAGAACAATATTCTTTGTTACAACTAAATAAAAATACATTTTTTTTTGATTAGTAATTTTAAATTACATCATGAGTTTTATGATTTTTTTAATTGGATTGGCATTTTCTACCGCCTTATTATTTTGAATTTCAATTTAAAAATTTGCTTACAATTGTACTCACCCTTCATTTTTTTTCTGCACGTTCCTGTTGAATTGACTTATTATACCATCCCGATGCAGTGATTTTACTGACTTTTTTGCTCGGGTCTTAATGACTAACTCTCTGTGGGAACGTCATTTTTTATCCATAAGTATAATTGACAAAATTTCAGTACTCACTAATCTTATAGCAAATTTTGACACCGTCTGATTCGCACATGAGAACATTAGGATTTCGAGTCAGATCAACATTCACCAGGACAGGAGATCTATTGAATGTCTGAAGCAAATGGCAAAAAAGCCGTATTACATCTTGATGGCAAAGAAATTGGTTTACCAATCTACAGTGGCACTTTAGGTCCAGATGTAATTGATGTCAGCAGCATACTGAAAGAAGGTCATTTTACTTTCGATCCTGGTTTTATGGCGACAGCCGCATGCGAATCTAAAATTACTTTCATTGATGGTGACAAAGGTATTTTATTACACCGCGGTTACCCAATTGACCAGTTAGCAACTCAAGCAGACTATCTTGAAACTTGTTATTTATTATTAAATGGCGAGCTCCCAACTGCTGAGCAAAAAGTTGAGTTTGATACGAAAGTTCGTGCTCATACTATGGTTCATGATCAAGTTAGCCGTTTCTTTAATGGTTTCCGTCGTGACGCTCACCCAATGGCGATCATGGTAGGTGTTGTAGGTGCATTATCTGCGTTCTATCACAACAACCTAGATATTGAAGATATCAACCACCGTGAAATTACTGCAATTCGTTTAATTGCAAAAATTCCAACACTTGCTGCTTGGAGTTACAAATACACAGTAGGTCAACCATTCATCTATCCACGTAACGATTTAAGTTATGCGGAAAACTTCTTGCACATGATGTTTGCAACTCCTGCTGACCGTGATTACAAAGTAAATCCTGTTCTTGCTCGCGCAATGGATCGTATTTTCACGCTTCATGCTGACCATGAGCAAAATGCTTCTACATCTACAGTACGTCTTGCTGGTTCTACTGGTGCAAACCCGTATGCATGTATCTCTGCTGGTATCTCTGCACTTTGGGGACCTGCTCACGGTGGTGCAAACGAGGCAGTTCTTAAGATGCTTGATGAAATCGGTAGCGTTGAAAACGTTGCAGAGTTCATGGAAAAAGTTAAACGCAAAGAAGTTAAACTTATGGGCTTCGGTCACCGCGTTTACAAAAACTTCGATCCACGCGCTAAAGTGATGAAGCAAACTTGTGACGAAGTTCTTGAAGCTTTGGGTATCAACGATCCTCAATTAGCACTTGCTATGGAACTTGAGCGTATCGCATTGAACGACCCGTACTTCGTTGAGCGTAAACTTTACCCTAACGTAGACTTCTACTCAGGTATCATTCTTAAAGCGATTGGTATCCCAACAGAAATGTTTACTGTAATCTTCGCTCTTGCACGTACAGTTGGTTGGATCAGCCACTGGTTAGAAATGCATAGCGGTCCTTACAAAATCGGTCGTCCTCGTCAGCTTTATACTGGTGAGACTCAACGTGACATCAAACGTTAATATTCGAAAGAAAATTAATGAAAAAAAGCTGCCTTCTGGCAGCTTTTTTATTTAAGTCTTTTTTCTACTCTACAATTATTCTTCTTCATACATAGTTAACAAGTGATGGCTAATTCCATCAGCACGTAACCAAGCCAATTCATAGCTCGCTTTAGCCAAAGCTAAAACACGTCTTTCAAATTCTACCCATATGGTTTTGACTTGAGACTCCGAAATACCCAAACCACTCTCGTGTGCAAGATGTTTATTCTTTTCACATATTTTTAAAGCGTGATAAAGCTTACGACCTTGGCTCGCCCCTTCCATTAACCGAACACGCTTACTTAAAATGAAGCCCTCAACATGCTGTAAGTCTGCATGAGGCAGCATCGGTACTAAGATTTGATTCAACTGATCGTCTAAACGCTTCCATACAGCCAAACGCTGCTCCGCTGTATAAGTATTCCATTGAATCACCTCGTGGTTAAAACGACGACAACCACGGCAAACCTGATCACCAAAAACTGTTGAACAACGCCCTGCACATGGGGTGAGAGAGAGCGTTCGATGATCATTACTCAAAACAAACTCCTTAAATAAACCATATACTTTTTATGGTTTTCTCGCTTATTACAAATTTTCGCGCTAAAATATGCGCCTTAAATTTCTATCTTAATACATTTGGAGTTTTCCATGAACGCTACTGTAGAACAGCTTGCACCTGTAGAACAGCAAGCGACCGCAGGTTGGGTTGTTGCCGCACTATATCAATTTAAAGAAGTTCAAGATCCTGCCGATCTTCAACAACGCTTATTAGACTTAGTGAAAACAATTAACCTCTGTGGAACTCTGATTGTAGCAGGTGAAGGAATTAATGGTACTGTTGCTGGCGATCGCGTAGCAATTGATACGTTACATCAATTTTTGCTCAATGAAGGCTTCGGCTCTATGGAATACAAAGAATCCCATAGCTCTGACAAACCTTTCCGCAAAATGAAAATTAAGCTTAAAGAAGAAATTGTAACTTTAGGCGTTGAAGTTAAACCACGCGACTTAGTGGGTCACTACCTTGATCCTAAAGAATGGAATGATTTAATTGCACGTGATGACGTAATTTTAATCGACACACGCAACGACTATGAATATAAAGCAGGTACGTTCAAGGGTGCAATTGATCCTAAAACAGAAACATTCCGTGAGTTCCCAGAATACGTTAAGAAAGAATTAGAGCAACATAAAGATAAAAAAATTGCGATGTTCTGTACTGGCGGTATTCGCTGCGAAAAATCAACCTCTTTACTTCTTCAAGAAGGATTTAAAGAGGTTTACCACCTTAAAGGCGGTATTCTTAAGTATTTAGAAGAAACCCCAGCTGATGAAAGTTTATGGGAAGGTGAATGTTTCGTATTTGATGGCCGTACTGCTGTAACTCATGGCGTCGAAGAAGGCGTTAACATTAAATGTCATGCTTGTGGTTGGCCTTTAACTCCTGAAGAGTCGGCTCTACCTAGTTATGAACACGGCGTTTCTTGCGTTTATTGCATCGACAAGACCACTGAAAAGCAAAAAGCTGGTTTCCGTATGCGCCAGTCACAAATTGCTGCTGCAAAGCGTAAACGTCTATAAAACTATAAAATAGTTTTCAAAGGGCATTTAGATTTCTAAATGCCCTTTTTTATTTTATATCACTTAATTTTTCGTAATAAAAAACGCCCTAGAAAGGACGTTATTTATTATTTCTTCTAATAAATTAATTTGGCGTATGATACATCAAGTATAATTCATTCAAATTATCTGGGATTTCTTCTGCCAGTTCATCCATTAACTGTCCATTACGACGGAAAGATTCCATCTGAGGATCTTCTTCATCAATTCCACTAAATACCATCATTGGTAAAGTTAAATCAATTAGTTGTTCTTCGTATTCAGGTGCAAACCATGCATCTTCATTTAAGAACATTGCATCAACAAATCCAACACTCCAGTCGCCTAAGCTAGACTCAACATCGGCTTCTTCAATTTCAAACGGAAATTCAATCCCATTTTCATTTGCTAAGTCTTGTCGAATTGACTCTAACCATGCTTTGATCTGCTGAATAATTTCGGCAGGAACCTTTTTATGGTTATTATCAAATAATTCATCCAACCAACGATCAAACTGAGGGCCTACTGCAATTGCACACAGAAAACCATGAGTTGCAGCGAAATCTAGACCATACTCATTGTGGTCTCCATCTAGATATTCACTTAATTGGTCTAAATCTAACGCACTCATTGTGTTACCTGACTATAAAAAAGAAATCTACGATAGCATAGCATCTAAGCTGACGATGCCCTATTCAGATTTGATTAGTCTTCATCATCAAGATCATCATCGTCTAAATCGTAATCAAAATCTTTTAACTCACGCTCTAAACGACGTTGAGCCAATAGATCATCAATTAATCTACGTTTTTCTAATGATTCTTTCGCAGTGATTTTGCCTGATGACTCATCAAAACCGACATCATCATCATCACCGTAGTTATCATCTAATTCAAAATCTGTAGAAGACACTAAAACTACCTCTAATGAAAAAATGTGAATGGGTCTAGCCGCTATTTATCTTGCTTATTTACCCGTGTCAAGTTTTATTTATATTTTTTTCATTAAACTGCATATTTGTACTTTTTTTCACCCAAAAAATTGTGTATTTATAAACCTGAACTATTTTTTTGATCAAAAAAAAATTCTATGATCTTTTCGATGATTTAAGCTTGAAAAAAATGATTTTAGCCCAATATTCAAAAAACAGACGTGAATTCAAAGATATTTTTTATTTAACGGTTACTGATCAAAGCCAAAACATTTCAAGCAAATTGTGCTATCATGCACGGTTTTTCACTGCCACAGATTCAACAAAGAGTAAGCAAAGATGAGCGATATGCATTCCCCTACTTCTCAAGTAGCGGCTCTGATTAGCCGAGGCAAAGAACAAGGTTACTTAACTTACGCTGAGGTTAACGATCATCTGCCGGACTCGATTACTGAAAGCGAACAGATTGAAGACATTATTCAAATGCTTCAAGACGTTGGTATTCCTGTACACGAGCGTGCACCTGAATCTGACGATACCATGTTCGGTGAGTCGGCTGAAGCAACTGATGAGGTTGCTGAAGAAGAAGCTGCTGCCGTACTTGCATCGGTTGAAAATGAGCCTGGACGTACGACAGACCCTGTACGTATGTACATGCGTGAAATGGGTACAGTTGAGCTGTTAACCCGTGAAGGTGAAATCAGCATTGCCAAACGTATTGAAGAAGGTATCCGTGATGTCCTTAATTCAATCGCTTACTGGCCAAATGCTGTTGAAGTTGTATTAAAAGAATATAATGATTTCTTAACTGGCGAACGTCGTCTTGCCGATATTTTATCTGGTTATCTCGATCCTGAAACTGATGAAGATATTCCAGAAGTTTTAGAAGAAGTTGAAGAGCTTGAAGAAGAAGACGAATCATCTTCAAAATCAACTAAAGAAGTTAAGCTTGATGATGACGATGAAGAAGAAGAGTCTGAAGGCGATGATGATTCTGAAGGTGATTCAGGTCCAGACCCTGAAGTAGCGAAAGTTCGTTTTACTGAACTAGAAGCTGCTTGGGCTAAAACAAAAGCTGCAGTTGAAAAACATGGTCGTAATAGCCCAGAAGCTGAAGAAGCTTTAGAAGCTTTAGCTACTGTGTTCATGATGTTTAAATTTACACCACGTTTATTCGATATCATTTCTGAAATGATTCGTGGCACACATGAGCAAATTCGTGCCAATGAACGTGAAATCATGCGTTATGCAGTACGTCGTGGCCGTATGGACCGTACTCAATTCCGTACATCTTTCCCTAAACAAGAATCTAATCCAGCTTGGTTAGACGAACAAATTGCTAAAGCTCCTGCTGAAATCAAGGCACATTTAGAAAAAGTTCGTCCTGATATTTTAGCATTCCAGCAAAAGATTGCAGATATTGAGAAAGAGCTTAGTTTAAGCGTTGCTGAAATTAAAGATATCTCTAAACGTATGGCAATTGGCGAAGCGAAAGCACGTCGTGCCAAGAAAGAAATGGTAGAAGCCAACCTTCGTTTGGTAATTTCGATTGCGAAGAAATATACCAACCGTGGTTTACAGTTCCTTGACTTGATTCAAGAAGGGAACATTGGTTTGATGAAAGCTGTAGACAAGTTTGAATACCGTCGTGGTTATAAATTCTCGACTTATGCAACTTGGTGGATTCGTCAGGCAATTACCCGTTCGATCGCCGATCAGGCTCGTACAATTCGTATTCCAGTACACATGATTGAAACGATTAACAAGATCAACCGTGTATCTCGTCAATTGTTACAAGAAATGGGCCGTGAACCAACACCTGAAGAATTAGGTGAACGTTTAGAAATGGATGAGGTTAAGGTTCGTAAAGTACTTAAAATTGCGAAAGAACCGATCTCGATGGAAACACCTATTGGTGATGATGAAGATTCGCATCTTGGCGATTTCATTGAAGATCAAAACATCACTTCTCCAATCGATGCTGCGACTTCAGAAGGCTTAAAAGAAGCAACTCGTGAAGTATTGGAAAACTTAACTGAACGTGAAGCGAAAGTATTGAAGATGCGTTTTGGTATTGATATGCCAACCGATCACACACTTGAAGAAGTAGGTAAACAATTTGACGTAACACGTGAACGTATTCGTCAGATTGAAGCGAAAGCATTGCGTAAATTACGCCACCCTTCTCGTTCTGAACACTTACGTTCTTTCTTGGAAAATGACTAATTTTTGAAAGCTTGAAATTTCAAAATCAAGCCCCATTTAATAGAAAGAGCTATAAACGCCTGCGATAATGCAGGCGTTTCAAATCATGAGGTAACTTATGTTAGACCGCACTCCATCTCGCGAACTACAAGAACATCTTTGGGTATTTCCGATGGATTATCCAATTAAACTTATTGGCGATGCGGGTGAAGAATTACGTGTTGCAGTAGTCGATATTTTGGTGAAACATTTCCCAGACTTTGATGACTCAACATTAAAAGTTCAAGAATCTCGCACCGGCAAGTATCATTCTTTAACAGCACAATTGCGCTTTGAAGAATTAGAACAAGTTCATGCACTTTATGCCGACTTGGCTGCTTGCCCGCAGATTAGAACTGCGCTTTAATTTTAAGTTCTTCAATGAATACCACAGTTAGATATTCTTACTGTGGTATTTTTTTGGAAATTTTAAAGTTAACAAGCCACGAAAAGCCCTACAAATATTTAGAATTCCTTTTACAAAATCCTTTAAAATTACAAAGTTTTCGGCTTTTATCTCATAGATGTTAACTGGATGCCGCATAAACTAACTTATAGGAAGATATTGTGATGAGCCTTGATAAACCCAACTTGATCATTCGGCAATGGAACGATTTACAAGATTATCAAAGCAAGTTTGAAACCATGAAACTCTTAACAAATGAGCGTGATCAAGATACGCCTGATGAGTTATGGTTACTTCAACATCATAATGTCTTAACCCAAGGTCAAGCTGGTAAACCTGAACACATCCTAATTTCATCAAATATTCCCGTAGTACAAACTGACCGTGGTGGGCAAGTAACTTGGCATGGACCAGGTCAGCTTGTTGCCTACTTCATGTTTGATCTTAATCGTCTAAAATGGAACGTACGTACATTGGTCAGTTTTGCTGAACAATTCATGATAGATATTTTGAAAAAATACGGAATTGAAGCATATGCCAAGCCCGATGCTCCTGGAGTATATGTGGATAGTCGTAAAATTGGTTCTTTAGGTTTTAAAATTCGTCGTGGCCGTAGCTATCATGGATTAGCATTAAACTTGGACTGTGCGTTAGATGGGTTCCAAACTATCAATCCTTGCGGTTATGCAGGTTTAGAAATGGTCCGCATACAAGATTTAGTGACTCCCTATCCATCATTCACTCAACTTTGCCAAGACTTTATTGAATATATTAAGAATACTGGGTACTTTAATGACCCAGAAGTCAAATCTGAATAAATCGCTTTGCGATGAAATAAAAATGGATTAGAGTAATTACTCTAAATTTGCTTTTGCATAATTTTAACAAGGGATACGCGAGTGATTTCGACAAAAGCTGTAAAGCCTACTCTGCAACTTGCCTACGTTAAGCTCATGATGGATGTTATTGGTCGTGGCTTAGTCATGGCGAGTCAAGTGGACACTGAAATACAAGAGGAAGTATCTAAATTTCCTGTTCACTTTGTACTTTCAATGAATGTTTTCCCAAATGGACCAGCATTTTTTGCCCGGGTCACAGAAGACAAACAGTTAGAGCTACTCAAAAGAGCTGAAAGAAAGCCGGACTTAACCATTACATTCAAACATGTAACTCATGCATTTATAGTATTTTCTTTTCAAGAAAGTACTGCTCAGGCATTTGCTAATGATCGTATGATCGCCGATGGTGATGTGTCTGCTGGAATCCGCTTTGTTCGTTGTTTAAATAGAATGGAATCTCTTATTTTACCTAAATTGGTTGCGTCACTTGCAGTCAAAGAATACCCAACAGAACTCACCCTAAAAGAAAAATTCAACGAGGCTGCAAATATTTACTTAAAAGTAGCCAAATCCTATTTCAAGCGGAGCGCATAACATGGCTAAACCATATTACGAATTCTTTTGTCCTGTAAAAGTCATTGCTGGTAACGCTGCGTTAGAACATATTCCATTTGAACTTGCAACTTTAGGTGCAAAACGTCCTCTTATCATTACAGATAAAGGTGTACGTGCGAATGGTTTATTGTCCCCGATTGAAGCTGCATTTAGTACCACAGATACTGTTATTGCTCATGTCTTTGATGATGTACCACCTGATTCAAGTTTAGAAGTGGTTCGTTTGGCAGCAGAAGCTTATCGCACCAATAAATGTGATGCGATTATTGCAGTAGGTGGTGGTTCAGTTATTGACACCTCTAAAGCCACTAACATTTTAGTATCTGAAGGTGGAGATGACCTTCTGCAATATGTTGGCGCACATAACTTACCAAAACCATTAAAACCATTTTTTGTAATTCCCACAACTTCAGGTACTGGGTCTGAAGTGACTATGGTTGCTGTGGTTTCAGATACACAAAAGAATGTTAAATTAGCATTCACATCTGCCTACCTCATGCCACATGCAGCGATTTTAGATCCACGCATGACCCTTACACTACCACCTCATTTAACCGCAATGACAGGTATGGATGCTTTAACGCATTGTGTTGAAGCCTATACATGTTTAGCTGCTAATCCATTAAGTGATGCATATGCAAGTGCGGGGATTAAGAAAATTAGTGAAAACTTATTTAATGTCTTAGAAAATCCAAATGACCAGCAAGGTCGTTTAGAACTAGCACAAGCCTCAACAATGGCGGGAATTGCATTTTCTAATTCAATGGTAGGACTTGTACACTCTTTAGGACATGCTTTAGGTGCTGTTGCTCACCTGCCCCATGGGTTATGCATGAATTTATTCTTACCTTATGTGCTTGAATATAATAAGCAGGTAAATGGGCAGAAAGTTGGTGAGTTACTATTACCATTAGCTGGTGCTGATATCTATGCCCAAACTCCAGCAACTCAACGAGCAGATAGAGCAATTGCTACGATTTTGGCAATGCGTGACCGTCTATTTACTTTAACCAAGTTACCACGCACTTTACGCGAAACAGGTAAAGTAAATGAAGCTCAGCTCGATGAAATTGCAGAAAAAGCACTAAATGATGGCTCAATTATTTACAATCCTAAAGAAGCTAGCTTAAAAGATATTCGAGATATCTTACAAAAAGCATGGTAATTCGATAAGTTAAATTTGAACCTTAATTCTAAAGGTCTGATTTTTAAACGAAATCAGACCTTTTTTATAGTCATGAATTTTTGTTCATCATTTTATTTGGAAATATGGCAAAAAATTTGCTAAAAAATCGATGAAAGTACTGACAATTTGCATCAATTTAGGATAGATTGGCGCACTTTATCTTTTTCTGTAGGGGGGATCGTTCGTCTCAAACGATCCTTAACACCAAGCTGATCCTTGATCAACGATTATGAGGATAACGCCGTTGACAAATTTATCTGGGACTAAACCAACAGCTAAACTTCAAAAGAATCTTGTGCTTTGGCACATTATTATTATTGGTTTAGCTTACATTCAGCCATTAACGTTATTCGATACTTTTGGTTTAGTATCAGAGCGAAGTGGCGGTCATGTACCAACTTCCTACATCTTTGCATTAGTCGCAATTTTATTAACATCGATCAGTTATGGACATATGATTAAGCGCTACCCTTCTTCCGGGTCAGCCTATACTTATGCCCAAAAATCAATTCATCCTAATGTTGGTTTTATGGTGGGTTGGTCTTCTTGGTTAGACTATTTACTGTCACCGCTTGTTAATATTATTTTGGCAGATATTTATCTAAGAGCTCTTTTTCCAGAGGTAAATAACTGGCTATGGGTGATTGGTTTAACCACCCTAATGACCGTTATTAACTTATTTGGTGCACGATTTGTCGCGCGTTTTAACAGTACGATCGTTGTTATTCAGCTTGGCGTAATTTTTTATTTCGTTTATCAGGTATATATTTTACTTACTCAAGGTGTATATGCAGACGGAACTTTAAATCCCGATAAAGCTGCGTTGTGGTCATTGACTCCTTTTTGGAACGACATGACATCTGTAAGTGCTTTAATTGCTGGTGCTACTGTACTCTGCTTCTCTTTCACTGGGTTTGATGCCTTATCTTCTCTCGCCGAAGAAACAAAAGACGCAGAGAAAACACTTCCGAAAGCTATTTTCACCACGGCATTACTTGCAGGTATTATTTTTATTGTAAGTACCTACTTCATTCAATTATATTTCCCAAGTAACCCAAATGCTTACTTTAATCCCCTCGATGAGTCACAGCCAGTGATGGTCGCTGCGATTGGTAGTATTGCATTTAAAACTTTGGTTTTATATTTTGCTGTAGTCGCTGTTATGGCATCGGGTATTTCTGCTCATGCAGGCGTATCTCGTTTAATGTATGTGATGGGACGCGACGGCGTAATCAACAAGAAATTATTTGGTCATATTAGCCCAAAACTACACACCCCAACTTACAACATTCTTATTGTAGGTGTAGTTGCTTTATCTGCTGGTTTCTTAGATCTTGAGCATATTGTCAACTTGATTAGTTTTGGTGCTTTAACCGCTTTTAGTTTTGTTAACTTCTCTGTTATTTCTCGATATGCATTAAGAGATGGCAAGAATAAAACGTTTAAAGACATCGTCAATTATATTGTTATACCAACACTTGGTTTTGCCAGTGTGTTTATGATGTGGCTTGAGATCGATAAGCTTGCCTTACAAATTGGCTTAGCTTGGGCGGTTATTGGTGTAGGTTATTTGGCCTACAAAACCAAAGGCTTCAAATATAATGCTCCGCAGCATAATGAACATGAATAATAAAAAAGGCGCTTAAAGCGCCTTCTTTATGGTCAAATTAACCAAAAATTTTGTTCACAATCTTTTGTACACGTTGAGCATAAAGTTTCGCTGTTTCAAGATCTCCAGTAGGAACTTCCTCTACACTTGCATCTGAAGGTGATTGAACTAAAAGCCCAACTGAACCGCCTAAGTTATTTACATCTTCACGTGTTGCATCTTTTGTATTCGCTGGTAATAAACCAAGGCTCACCCAAATTCCACCATGCTGCGAAGCTAAAGTTTGTAATTGAATAAGAGTAACCTGCTTATCCCCATTTAAGCTCGCGCTGTTTGTAAAACCTGCAAAGACTTTATCTTGCCAACCACGTGCAAACCACACTTTCGAAGTTGCATCAGCAAACTTTTTAAACTGCCATGGCGCTGTGCCCATATAAGTCGGAGCACCAAAAACAATCCCCTTTGCATCATTTAATGTCTGCCAATCTTGATCAGTAATATTACCTTCCTGATCAATTTGAATGAGCTGAGCATTAATTTCATTTGCAAACGTTTCAGCCACTACTTTGGTATGGCCATAACCAGAGAAATATACAACCGCGATATTAGAATTAGACATGGGAGAAAACCTTTGTTTTATTAAATTCCACTTTATGATATATTTTAGAAACTAGGTGTCAATTAGTTACTAACTGGTAACTAGTGTATTTTTTTAAGAAACTAGTAGGTAAATAGTATGAATGAATGTCTAAAATATAATATTTTTCAACAACATTGCCCTGCTCGTTTATTTTTTGAAAAAATTGCAGATAAGTGGGTTTTATTGATTTTAAATGTGCTTGAAGAGGAAACTCAGCACTTCAATTTGCTCAAAAAGAATATACAAGGCATTTCTCCTAAAGTCTTATCACAAAAACTAAAAATGCTAGAAAGAGACGGTTTTATTGAACGTAAAATCCAGAATACCTCTCCTATTCGTGTTGATTACTCACTGACTTCTTTAGGGCAAAATGTAGCTGCAATGGCATTCCAATTAAAGGAATGGGCTGAAACCAATATTGAACAGGTTTTAGCAGCCCAAATTACATATGACGAAAAAGCATTAGAACAGGCTTAACTTATAGTTCCTTTAAGATTTCATTGAACTTTATCGATTAAGTGTTGTTCTTAACTTAAAGATAGCTCCACTTAATTAATTTTAATTGGTTCAGGTGGGGCACTTATTTTAAATTGAATAGTTAAAGGTTCGCATTGTTTTAACTCCTGACCATTTTTCAAATAGCTAATTTCTAAACCATATGTCCAAGTACCATTCATGATTTCAAATGCAGGATAATTGACAATAAAAGTCTTGGTTTCATTAGGCTGGTATTCGTAGGTTTGAGTCTCTTTACACTCATTTTCTGGATAAGAACGCTTTGTATTTCCAAGTAAATAGAGTTCTAAAGGTACATAACACGCAGGTTGTTTTTCTTGTATTTTCTCTAATCCTTTATTAGTTTGAGTAATTTGCAAAGCAATTGTGCCGTTTAAAGTTAACTGCTGCGCATATTTAAAAACTGTTTCTTTTTCTATGGGTTCACGCGTTACATTATTGAGAAACTGTAATTTACGCTTTAGGCCATGACAATCATCTTCAACAGGAGCAGGTAACCAGATTTCATTATCTTTAGATTCACCTTTCTCTCCATCAGCTGGTGTTTCATAATCACCCGGTTTACCAGGTTTAGTCGGATATCCTGACCCACCTAAACTGGCACCGCCCGCAAATAAATCCTCTCCGCAAGCAGTCAAAAGACCACCCATCAAAATGAAACTCATGGATATTATTAGTTTTTTATAAGTTGTTTTGATCATATTGATAAGCTCCGAAACGGAAAGTTTTGGTTGCACCCTCTTTTCCTTCATCGAGTGCACAACGTTCAATGGCTAACTTGAGTACTTGTAGTGATAAATCTTCCCATAAGCGCAAACTTGCTTCTTTGAGTAAAGTGATCGATTCATCGGTTAGTTCATCAGCAAAAATTGCTTGTTCTAAATAGGGTTCTTTTTCTGGCTGAAATAAATTATGAACTCCAGCAGCTAAATGTGCCTCTAAGTTATTCGTTAATAATTTTCGAACTTCGAATTGCTCCACATCAGGCATAAAACTACGCTGCTGTAACATCACAAGGCCATCTTCTTCTTTCACAATATTAAGACGTTCGAGTTCGTTCAAAATAGATCGCGGATGTTTTTCAGTTGAAACTTTCTTTACTAAATTTTCAAAGCTAATCTGATCATTACTTACAAATGGAATTTTTTCTGCCAATCCCTCCGCAAGCCACAAACCAATCACCCGAGCAGGCACACTTACTGGCTCTGCTACTTTTGCCTCTGTTAAAGGCTGCCCAGCCTGCATTGCTTTTTTAAATGCATTGACGTCTTTGCGATGTAACCCTGAAAGTAAACTAACTGCTGAGTCAGTTGGTTTTTGCTCTATACGCTCTAATTCAGCTAAAGCCTGTTGATAGAAAACTGGTTTTAAAGCTGTCACAAAGTCGTTATATCCAACTCCCGAACGAATTAACCACTGAGTCAGGTATTCCATTAACATTAATACCTGCTTTTGATTAAGTTCTGCATTGTTCGTTTGGAGTGTGGTCATAGGGTAACAATTTTCCTTCATATTTGAAAAACGGTATGGGCCGAGCAATTGTCACACTGAACGGTTTAAGATGCAATTTTCATTCTTAGACCTCTTTTGGAAACCGATCAACATAATGATTTGGAGCATTAAAATGCGTAAAAGAAATACTGATTGAGACATCTAGACTTTCTACGCTATGCCACCAACCAATTGGGATAAACAAAGCTTCCCCAGCATTCAAAATACATTCAACTGGAGTAATTGATCTTGCTAAAGGATATTTTTCAAAATCAATTTTATTGGCATTACTTAATTCACTAAACACCCAATGATCGTTATACAAATGTGGAACTTGCAAGGCAGGAATTAAAGTTACTTTTTTGCGTCCATAAATTTGGACTAACATATTATTAGTTAAATCATGATGTAATGGCGTAAATGTTCCTTTAGGTCCAAACCATAAGAAACTACGCTTATCTTTTAAAGCCAAGTCACAATAACCTTCTGCAAAATCACCAATATCTAAAAATAATTCTTGAAGCATCTGATGACTGTTGGTGGCATTATTTGCAGTCATATAAAAATCATTGCTCGCATCAACTGACATCACTTTTGATACAAACTCTGACATCTTCATTTTTTGTTTTAGCGATGGAGAATGTCTTTCAAATTGCTCATCTAAATTTCTATTCATCTGAACTTCAACTGAATGATGACCAAATTTAGAAGCAAAATATTGCGGAGACCATTTGTGCAAAGCTGGCCAATGTTCTATTCCTTCTTTTAAAATCACAGGGCGATGTTGACTATAGTAATCCTTTATAAAAACAGAGAACTGTGGAGCAGTAATTGAAGGAATTTCTTCACTATAGCCAGAGTTTAGCTGTGCCAATTGATCTACAGTTTCTATTAACCATTCACGTTTTTTAAGTTGATGATGCTTTTTCTTCAAAATTTTATAGAGTTGATTATTTTCTAAATTATTTAAATATTCTTTTATTTTTAAACCCTCATGCCCCTGCTCTATTAATATTTTTATAATCTCCGCAGACGTGACCTCATTTAAAACTTGTTCAATTATCCACTCTTGCTCATAAGTACATAAAGTCTGAAATTTTAAATCATTCATTTCAAACTTTGGCTCAAATCCATTTGCTTTTAGTACATCGACTAATTGTTCAATTCCACACCCTTTTTCTAAATTTTCTTCAAGCCAGTTTTTCCATTCTAATGGCAACTGGTCAAACCACTTTTGGCTTTGTTCGAATATTTCAATTTGATTATAAGCTGCCATGTTGAACCTTTTTTCAAATTTGATCTTTACAACTGCATTATAATTGATTTATTTTAAAAATGTTAAATTTTCACATTTTTAATAAAAAAAGGGTTTATGTAATGAATAACATAGTAAAAGGAAGCAGTATTGCTTTAATTTTTATAGCTTTAAGTGGTTGTGGGTCTGACGATAATGATTCGACACCAACACCAACACCAACACCAACACCAACACCAACACCAACACCAACACCAACACCAACACCAACACCAACACC
>NZ_JAHPTU010000021.1:0-39592 GCF_025514355.1 Acinetobacter sp. WU_MDCI_Abxe161 | reverse complement strand
ACTTAATCACAAGTAACTGTTTTTCAACAAGTTTCTATCTACATCACCGCCGATGGATGTGCATTATAGACCATTAAGAACCCTTTGCAAGCGAAAATTAAAAATTAATGACTCGAGCGTTTACTTTTAAATCAAACACCCACCTAAGCATCTGTTTTATATTAAAAATTATTTTAATTTTTTATTTTTGACTTAAATATACAAGTATTATGCTCACTAATTCCAGCTTAAGCTATTGTTCTAAATCAAGAAAATTTTCTGACTCTCATAATGTATCAGGGTAAAAAGCGCCTTATTAATAATTACAAGGGATTCATGCTGCACCTTTTCGAAGTCCAGTGCCCCATCCGACCTATACATAATTTGGTTTAAGGTTTTATTAGAATCAAAGTAAAGTAAAAATCTTAGCGAGAATGCCTCAATAATTTCTAAAACCTAAAAATTAAAAAGGAAGCCTGTTAACCAGGCTTCCTTTTTCAAATTTTAAAGAGCTTATTGAGCTGATGAACTATGCATGTGCATTTCAGCTTGATTCATTTGCTCATGTGTCTCCATCATCTGCTTATTTTTTTGACTTGGCATGTAGTCAGGTTCATTGTTAATTGCTAAGTAAAAAACAATCATAAACAATAAGCTTAAGATAGAAGCTACAATCAGTAACTTCCATCCCCACCAAGACTGTTCAGGCGATAATTTATTAGTCATTTCATTTCTCTCATTAAGTTAATAGTTTCAGTTCATCTATTTCGCTAAGCTTATTAAAACTTCATGCTCATACGAACCCAGTAATTTCTTCCGATATTATTGAACTGCTCTTCACTCGCAAATCCAAAGCCTGCACTCCCCGCTTTGTTTAAGTGTTCGGTGTAGGTTTTATCTAATACGTTGTCGATACCAACAGAGACATCGATATCTTTACGAAGGTTGTAGCTTCCATTTAAAGAAAGAGTTGAAAAACCTTTACTTGGTTTTAGGTCATATCCCACGATATTACCTTGATGTAGGCTCACACGGTTTTGCTCAGCAACAGCTCGCCACAACAGACCCAAGTTATATTTGTCAGCTACATAGCGAATATTTAAGCGGCCTTCTAAAGGTGAAATTTGTGGTAGTGGTTTGTCATCAGTGGTGTTTTTACCCCATGCATACATCGCACTCAAATCTGCCTGAATATGGTCGGTAAATTGATATCCAATACCAGCTTCCGCTCCTGCGATGGTTGCATCGACGTTTTTGGCCCCTGCAGTAATATCATGACTCATATCATGTCCACCCATTCCCATACTTGGATGATGGTGGTAACTCATCAAAATGTAGTCATCTACTAAGCCTGCATAAGCAGAAGCCCATGTATTTAAAGCACCATGTTGCTGCTGGAAGCCCATATCTAACTGTAATGTTTTCTCAGGATTCACACCGTTAAAGGTATTGGTTGAGCCAGCATTCCCATGTTTAGGCGAGAAAAGCTCCCAATAATCGGGCATACGCTCTACATAACCTAAACCGATATAGCTTTTTAGGTCATGCTCAGGATGTTGGTTTTCCCAACGAACAAATGCACTTGGTAAAGTCTTTTCAAGTTTAGTATTGAAGCCTTTTGCTTGAGAATCGTCACGTTCATCTTCAACTGTGACTCGATCTAAACGCACACCTGTAACCAGTTTGTTGAGATCGTTCCATTGATAACCCAGTTCACCAAAAGCACCGTATGATTGAAAACGCATATCTTGGCGATATGGAACGTCCATTGAAGGCATGGTTGGCGATGACATGCTACCGCCATGCTTATTGAATTGAGAATCTACACCTGTAATCAAACTCCACCTATTCCATTCAGAAGTCATGGCCAAACGTGAATTTAATGTACGGCGCGTTACTTGCATTGCCATTGGATTTGGCATCAGCATGGTCATACCACCATGGTTCATTTCAACTAATGGCGGTGTACGTAAGCTAAAGTTATCCATAATATGGTCGTTATAGCTATAGTTCACTTGCCCTTCAATTTTCTTAATGACATCAGTGATATTTTTCTTTTCGAACCGTAGACCTAAGCTTTCACGCGCAAATTGAGATCCGTCCATTGAACGTCCAGCATAAAGCGATTCACCATCAGATTTTCCACCAGTGAGTTCGACCCACGTGTTTTCATCTGGAGTAAAGCCAAGTGCTACATCTGCATTCCACTTTTTCC
Organism: Acinetobacter sp. WU_MDCI_Abxe161; assembly: GCF_025514355.1. Lineage (NCBI taxonomy): Bacteria > Pseudomonadati > Pseudomonadota > Gammaproteobacteria > Moraxellales > Moraxellaceae > Acinetobacter > Acinetobacter sp. WU_MDCI_Abxe161. The sequence goes on along the minus strand of NZ_JAHPTU010000021.1, from coordinate 37,398 downwards.
ATGCGGAAGGTACAGTATTGCCATCACCATCTTGATAACTATTGGACTCTGAACGGTTGGCATTTAAACGGATATATTTTTTCTCATCACCCAATGCCGCTTCAACATTATGGTCAATACGTCCATATGAACCTAATAAGACACTCGCTTGCCCACGATAAGGTTTTTCAGAGGTGAGTTTCTCAGGTTGACGTTCAAAAAGTACCGTAGCTGCCGAACCTGTATTGGCATATTGGACTGTTTGTGGGCCTTTAATCACAGAAATGCGATCATAACTTTCTGGAGAGATATAAGAAGTTGGAGCATCCATACGATTTGGACATGCACCCAAGTTCTCAGTTCCATCAGTCAAAATTTTGATGCGTGAACCAAACATACCTCGGAATGTCACATCACCATTTGTTCCACCGCTTTGTATCGAGTTAAATCCCATAATACTTTGTAGGTAGTCTGCCCCATCGGTAGCAGGTACGGGCTGAATCGGTTGCTTTGGATCTGCATGTACAATCAAGCCATTTGCATCGTTGCCTTGTTGTGCGGTAACAACGATGGGAGCCAATGAATGAAGAGCATTGGTATCAACATCATTTTTTTCTGAATCAGCAAAAACTAGACCCGAATGAGAGGCAGCAAGCATCGCAACCCATAACGGTTGTAATAAGAATTTAGAATGTGGCATTTTTATACGCTCTAAAACATAAATAAAGTGATATTGAAGTCAGTTAGTTAAGACCCCAACAAAAAATTGCTTTTATTTATGCAAATAGAGGCGGTGCGCGCCCTTGCGGGAGTAGAAAAAGTCGCTGTAGCGCAAAGTAAACATGTCGAAATGCTTGTTGATAGGCGACTAAGCGGACTTGTATGCGGACTAAAACTTCTTTTACACCAAATTCAGGGGGTAAAACCAAATTGGCATAGACGGTACAATACTGACACTGGTGATTTGCATCATGATGATCATGTTGTCCAGAGTTTTGTGCTTGTTCAATATGATGTTCATGATGCGAATGCATGGTATGTGACATGATTTCCGTCTGTGCTTTGGGTTTAAGCAAAGCAAGGGTAATAGTTTCACAGACCGGAGCAATTTGATATTGCTTCGGTAATAGCGGCTGTAGAAACACCGCAATCTGTAAAAATACTGCTGCACATGCAAGCAGTAACCCACTACGAAAAACCAAAAATCACATCCACACTATATTCATGTTTCAAGAATAGAAATTTTTAACGTTTTACTGCAACTTTTTCACGCTCACGTTGACGAACAACTTTTTCAACTTTTTCTCGTGCACGCTGACGTTTAAGTGGTGACAAATAATCCACAAATAATTTGCCATTTAAGTGATCCATTTCATGTTGGATACAAACAGCGAGAAGTCCATCAGCTTCTATCTCAAATGCTTGACCTTCAAGGTTAATTGCCTCAATTTTCACACGTGACGGGCGCTCAACTTTGTCGTATATTTGTGGCACCGATAGGCAGCCTTCTTCGTACTGCTGCGTATCTTCTGTCAGTGGAGTAATTTTGGGGTTAATGAAAACCATCGGGTCATCTTTAGATTCAGACAAATCTATGACGATAAGCTGAATATGACGATCGACCTGTGAAGCTGCTAAACCAATACCCGGTGCGGCATACATGGTTTCAAGCATATCTGCTGCAAGTTGACGAATTTCATCAGTAACTTCTTCAACAGGCTTAGCAATGGTACGAAGACGGGGATCAGGAAAACTTAAAATAGGTAATAAGGCCATACTGACGTCCTCACTTATGCCATTGATTAAAAAACCAAATGAAGGAAATACTTCATCGAAAAATTGTGTGTTAGCCGCCTATTATAACGCATCTGCACGCATAATTTTTAGGAATTATCATAATGAAAAAGGTTTTTGACGGCATGGTTCAATTTCATGCTTTGGGGATAAAAAAGCATTTACTTGCTTTCGCACTTTTTACAGGGGTTGCATTCGGTACGGTAGCAGAGGTTTATGCTGCTAGCCCAAACCATAATCCACCCTCTCTTAAAAGTAATGCACCACATGTCTACGTAGTAAAACGGGGAGATACGCTCTGGGATATTTCCGGTCACTTTCTGAGTAAACCTTGGCGCTGGCCTGAAATTTGGGCAAATAATCAGCATGTCAAAAATCCGCATTGGATTTATCCTGGTGATCGACTACTGCTATGTAGTTTAGAGGGCCGGCCGTTGGTTGGAAAAGATGAGGGAGACGGTTGTGTCGGCATTATTCGCCGTTACACAGGCCAAATGACAAATTTACAACCTCAAGTTCGTGTAGAGTCAATTAACAATAACATCCCTGTTATTCCTCTTGAACATATCAAGCAGTGGTTAGAACACAGCACTATTCTGCCAGCTGACGCAATTGAACATACTCCTTATGTAGTAGGTACTGCCGATCAACGAGTACTTGCAGCAAAAGGTCAAACTATTTATGCACGCGGACAAGGTTTGATTGATGGTCAACGTTATGCCGTCTACCGTGAAGGTGAACCTTATTATTTCACAGATAATAAAGGCAAAAAGCATAGTCTAGGTATTGAGTTACAACAAGTTGCCTCGGGGATTGCTATCTCTTCGGAAAAAGACATTACTACGCTTGAGTTAACTGACAGCTACGATTCTGAAGTACGTCGTGGTGATCGGGTTATGCCAGAAGAAGAGGCTACATTGCCTACTTTATTTTATCCAGTGGACGCTACTCAAGTCCCTGATGCCGGCAAAATCATTCGTGTCATGGGCTCAATTGGTAGAGCCGCCAAAAATAGTGTTGTGACTTTGGACCGCGGTAAAACTCAAGGTGTTCAAGTAGGCCAAGTTTTTGATATTACGCAGCAAGGTGAAACCATCCGAGACCCTAAAACCAAGGAATCAATAAAGTTACCTGGTCAACAAATTGGTAGCCTAATGGTTTTTAGAACCTTTGATCAGTTGAGTTATGCCTACGTATTAGAAAGCGATTTACCAATTAAAGTTGGTTCAAGTATTCAGCCGCCTCGCTTTAATGATTAACGCTGGATGTACCTTTTAAAATGCTTACTCAACTTTCTTCACACCATTACCACACGCTTAAAGTGTGGTATTTGGTGCAGCACTCTTTAGTTAGTTTTAAAAAAATTATTGATTATTTTGGTCATTGTGAAAAAGCAGTCCAGCCAAATGGATTAGCACAGTGGTCTAATCTTGGTTTACACGCCAATCATTTAAAACGCGTAGATGAATTTCAAACCGCTCAAGGTCAAGCTCAGTTTGAAAAACTGGTTCAACAGATTCATCAACATACCGACTTTATTTTAACGGCAGATGACTCAGGCTATCCCACTCAATTACTACCTTATACAGATCACCCACCTATCATTTTTGGAAAAGGTCAGGCACAAGCCTTATTGCAACCACAAATTGCGATTGTCGGTAGTCGAAAACCAAGCCCACATGGCCGTCAGGTTGCTTATGATTTTGCCTACTACTTAAGTGAAAAAGGATTTTATGTAAGTAGTGGCTTAGCATATGGGATTGACGAAGCTGCTCATCAAGGAGCTGCCGCACATCAACGTACCATTGCCGTGACAGGAACAGGTTTAGATAGTACCTACCCTGCTCAAAATAAAAAACTTGCCGAACAGATTTTGGCTCAAAACGGCGCCATTATTACTGAGTTTTTACCGGGGACCCCACCATTACAACAGCATTTTCCCCGTCGGAACCGAATTGTCAGCGGTTTAAGTTTAGGCGTGTTAGTGGTAGAAGCTACATTAAAAAGTGGTTCTCTCATTACTGCGAACAAAGCAGCCGAACAAGGTAAAACCGTATTTGCTATTCCTGGTCATATTTACAGTGAGTTTCATCAAGGTTGTCATCAACTCATTCGTGAAGGAGCAATTTTAGTTGATCATCCTGAGCAGATTATTGAAGACCTTGCGTTACCCACCCAATGGCAAAGTCAGCAACAGAACTCAACTGAGGAAGCAATAGTTTCTTGCGCCCCAGAAATTCCTGAGCATTTAATTGGCCTTTATCAGTCTTTAGACTGGGTTGGACAAGATATTGACCAGCTTGTTTTGCATCACTCTCAACCTGTGGCAGAACTCACCTCTTCACTGATGGAACTAGAACTACTTGGTTTATGTATGCAACAATCAGGGCTGTATTTACGTTGTCGTTCTTAGTACTGGAGCGCACAATAAAATTCTGTCTGATTGAAAGGAAGAGTATTACCATGATTACCACCTCAGTTACCGAAGCAGCCGAATGTTTACAACAAGGTCAAGTTTTGGCATATCCAACTGAGGCAGTTTGGGGGCTAGGTTGTGACCCTTTTAATGAGCAAGCTTTTCAAAAGATTCTTGAACTCAAGCAAAGGCCTATTGAAAAAGGCGTAATTTTATTAGCAGGCCATATCAGCCAAGTTGAGCACTTGCTCACTTCGCTCCCTCAAACAACCCAGCAAGAAATTATTGATTGTTGGACAAATCATCAACCTTCAGAAAGAGCGACAACTTGGCTATTACCTGCTGGTGAACATATTCCTTCATGGATTAAAGGTAAACATCCGCTTGTTGCTGTTCGAGTCACCACTCATCCTTTATGTGTAGCATTATGCAATGCTTTTCATGGATTTATTGTTTCGACGAGTGCTAACCCAAGTGGGCAAGAGCCTGCTCACTCACTACAAGATGCCTGCCAATACTTTGGTTCACAATTAAACTATCTCAATGGTGACTTAGGCCAAAGTCAGCAACCAAGTAGAATTATTAATGCCCTTACTGGAGAGATTATTCGCGCCTAATTCAGACAAAAAAAAGCTCAGTTATATAGGGATAACTGAGCATAAAAAAGGATGGGTATATACCACATCCAGAGGGTTTGAATATCTCTGCAACGAAAGAGAATTTACAAAAAAGCACGTCTTTCGTAGTGGTCGCTATTATGTAGTAAGAGATCAAAAGAGAGAAATATATTATTTCTCTAAAAAAAGCATGAAAAGTGTAGGGAATTTGCAAGTTTTCGCTTATAAATTAAAATTATATTAATATTTTTGCTCGGCTTTTTTAATATTTATATTTCAACCTACTTTTATAAACTATTTATAAATCATATAGAAAAACTTTAACTAAGAAAAAAATGGCATATTTTCATCAGTTTTTTTCAAAATATGCCATAGTTTTTTCCCCGACTTTAGTTTTGCTCTTGGATTAACTCACTCTTTTTAGGACTGACCTTCTTTTGAGCCATGATAATACCAATTAAGATAACAATCCCACCTAGCGTATGATAAATGGTCCACTGTTCAGATAACCAGACGCTTGCAATAACTGCTGTAAAAACAGGAACCAAGTTCATAAAAATACTTGTTCTATTAGGACCAAGCTGTTGAACAGCTAACATCCAAACTAACGGCGCGATGAGTGAAGCAAATACGCCCGCATAAATAGCGCTTGGTGCATTTTCTACATTTAAAGCATCAAGTCCAAACCAAAGAATTAAAGGAATATGAAATATTACAGAAAATCCAATCTGAACATATAAGCTTGTCATAATTGGTAGAGGTAACTGCCATTTTTTCAGGAAAACCCCATAAAATGCATAGAAGAATACGGCAATAATCATTAACGCATCACCAAGATGCCCACCCCCACTTAATAAATTATTAATATTTCCTTGGGACATGACATATAGCAAGCCTGCAAAAGACAAAATACTGCCAAAAACTGCAAAGCGGTTAGGCACATCTTTTAAAATGGCAAGCGAAACAAAGATCGTAAAGATAGGAATAAATGCATTCACAATTCCCATATTGGTTGCACTGGTATAATGGGCAGCCGTATAAGCTAAACCTTGATAAAGTACCATCCCAAATGCACTTAGCACAGCAAGCTTAGGTAAATATGGTTTTACCAGTTGTCTTTGTCTCCAAACAGGTAACAACATAAATGGAGTCAAAATAATAAAAGCGATTAACCATCGATAGAAACTAATACTTACCGGCGAGATATAATCCGAAACATAGCGGGTGACTACAATATTTAAAGACCAAATCAGTACTGCCAAAATGGGAAAAATAAATGCCCATTTGTGATATTTCATGACCTGACTCATAACAATGCACCCTCTACAAAAGAGATTTTATTTTGGAGAATGTCTTAATAAATTGAAATATCGTATTTCCGACATTGATATTGAACTTAGGACATCGCCTTTTTTAAAATAATGTCCAAGCTTTCATGGCATGCTCTACAACTTTATGCAATTGCTCAGTACTTGCGCCGTCTCTGGCCTGTATAGTAAGGCCTTGAATGACCGTAGCATAAAAATCTGTCATTTCCTGTAGAGGAGCATTGGCAGATAAATCACCCTGCTCGACACCTTGTTGAAGACGTTTTAATAATTTTTCTTTGGTCTTTATGCGTTTATCCAATAGGTTCTGCTGCACATCTTGAGTGGCATCAGAACAATTCATGGCAGCAACCACCAACATACAACCTGCGGGCTTATTCGGTTGAATTAAGCGTTTTACGTTGTCATAAAGATATAACTCAAAAGCGATTTTTGCCGTTTTTGCTTCTAAAAAAATGGTTTCTATGGGACATGCTTCATGAGCCAAATAGTAATCAATACTTTTATAAAACAGCCCTGCCTTATCCCCAAAGGTACTATATAAGCTCGGTGCTGTAATTTCTAAAGCTTGCGTTAAGTCGCTAATAGATGTTGCTTCATAGCCATGCTCCCAAAAGAGCAACATTGCTTTTTGCAAAACCTCTTGCTCATTAAAGCATTTAGGACGCCCACGCTTCTTTTTTAGCGTTTCTTCAGTAACAACAAGATCTGTTTCATGCCTATTTGTCATAAAGATCACATCTATTTTTATAACAATCGTTATTAAATTAATTGACGTTCGATTTTTTATCAACTATTTTATTTTCATAATGATCGTTAGTTAATTAATAAATTGCCTTTCTTTACTCCAAATTTAGCCAAGTAAGGATCTCCTATGGACCAATCTTCTATTTCTAAAGCGCGACCCACGACCTCCACTCAAGGGAGCTGGTTTGCTATTTTGGCCGTTTCTATTGCTGCATTTGCATTAGTAACAAGTGAATTTTTACCTGTTGGTGTTTTAAATAGTGTCGCAACTGATTTAAATATTTCTGTAGGTACAGCAGGCCTGATTATTACTGTACCCGGCATTATGGCAGCAATTGCGGCACCTCTATTGCCTGTATCTGTAAAACAACTTGATCGGCGTTATGTACTTATCTTGCTGACGGCCATTATGGTGATTGCCAATACCATCACCGCCTTTGCTGAAAACTTTCATGTTTTATTGTTGAGCCGTTTAATTTTAGGTATTTCAATTGGTGGTTTCTGGGCGACAGCAATTGCTTTAAGTGGAAAATTAGCTCCTTCGCATCTTCCTATTGCTAAAGCAACTGCGGTCGTGATGGCAGGTGTAACTTTTGCTACAGTTTTAGGTGTACCTATTGGAACATGGCTAAGTGAATTTTATGGCTGGCGTAGTGCTTTTGGAATTACAGCAGGCATTGGCTTAATTGTTTTAATCTTACAATTAATCTTTTTACCTAAACTTGTACCGGACTCGGCAATTCACCTGAAAGACTTACCAGCACTATTACGTACCCCCAAAGCACGTAGTGGTATGTTAATTGTCTTACTGATTGGACTTGCTCATTTCTGTGCCTATAGCTATTTAGCCCCTTTCTTTAAAAATGTTGCCGGTTTTAATGGCACCACCATTAGTTCATTATTATTGCTCTATGGAATTGCAGGTATTTTCGGAAATGCTTTTGCTGGATATAGTGGCAATCTAAATGTCCGTTATACATTAGCTTTTGTCGGTACATGCTTTGCAATCGTATTTTTTGGATTCCCTCTTTTTGCTGTCCATGAGTTTGGTGCTATTGTCTTAACAGCTTTATGGGGATTCGCATTTGGCGCTTTTCCTACCTCTGCCAATATTTGGATGTTTGTACATGCACCAAATGCCGTTGAAAAAGGTATGCCTCTTTTTGTTGGTATGTTTCAGGTAATGATTGCAACAGGTTCTTTATTAGGCGGCTATGTAGTTGATCATTTCAATGAAAATACTTTAATTTATGGTGTATTAAGCTTCGTTGCCTTAGCATTACTAAGTACATTCACCTTAGCAAAAGGCTTAAATAATCCTAAAGCGACTTGTGAAAATTAAAATATGAGTTAGAGCATATAGATGAACAATGAGGACCAAGCATTTTCTTTATTGAACAGTATAGAAGTTCATGAATTTCTATACCAAAAAGAAGATATTGTTCGTCCTCATGCATCTCTCTGGGGAGATTTTAATTTCAGTTTGAATGGCATTTTAGAAATGCAAGTAGAGGAACAAATCTACTTATCTCCTCCAAGCTATGGGCTTTGGATTCCTCCTCAAACAGTTCATCAATCTACTCATATCGACCATGAAATTCATTATATCTGTATTCGACTACATCCTAGCCTCTGTTCTATTTTAGGTAACGTCTGTAAATGTTTTAGTATTCAGCCTTTCTTTCGAACCTTAGTTTTACAGATTTTAGAACAGCAAAAACAAACCGAACAACCTGAATACTTAGAACATCTTTTACAAGTTTTATTCGATCAACTTAAACAAGCCCCTGCATATTCACATTATTTACCGCAAACGCGTCATCCTGTTTTATTGCCTATTCTAGAAAAACTTTCAGATCCTTTACTTTTTAATCACTCTTTACAGCAGTTGCTTCAGAACTTTTCAGTAAGTGATCGTCACTTATTACGTTTGAGTCAACAAGAGCTTCAGCTTTCGTTGTCCGAATGGAGAAATCGGGCCAAAATTGTTTATGCCATTCATCAGATTCGCCAAGGAACGCCTATCAAGCGTTTAGCATACGATTTAGGTTATCAACATAGCTCAAGTTTTATTGAGTTTTTTAAACGTTACACTGGGCAAACGCCTATCCAAATCAGAAATAACTAGAATTCAGATTATCTTTAAAAACTTTTTCTTTTTTGAACACGAATATTATTGCACTACCCCTCAATAGCAGTTAAAACAAATGCGTTACTTGATATCAATTACAATCTTTAGGAAAGACTCATGACACAATCTGTATATCACATTCCAGTAAAAGCTATTTCGGGCGAAACGGTTGATCTTGAACAATATAAAGGTAAAGTTCTACTTATTGTAAATACTGCTTCTAAATGTGGTTTAACTCCACAATACGAAGGCTTAGAAAAACTTTATCAAGCAAAAAAAGATCAAGGTCTTGAAATTTTAGGTTTCCCTGCAAATAATTTTAAAGAGCAAGAACCGGGCTCTGATGAAGAAATTCAGCAATTTTGTTCATTAAATTATGATGTTCATTTCCCTTTATTTTCTAAGGTTTCTGTAGTCGGTGAAGATAAGCATCCACTTTACCAAGCGTTGACGGCAGCTCAACCAGAACGTACTGGTGAAGGTCCTTTCCGTGAGCGTTTAGAAGGCTTAGGTATTCCAACTAACCCTGCTCCAGAAGTTTTATGGAATTTCGAAAAGTTCTTAATTAATAAGAATGGTGAGGTCGTGGCTCGCTTTGCTCCAAACATAACAGCAGATGACGAACAAATTGTTAAAGCAGTTGAAGCAGAATTAGCAAAATAAAATGTTTAAACGTGAAAAAGGGCGTTTTATACGCTCTTTTTTATTATCCTCGCAAATGTTGTTAGTTTGCAAAAATACAATCTTTCTTCATATTTTATGCCTATAGTACCTATTTGCTTTATTTGATGTTGTTTGTAGTTATGAAAAAAGTTTTACAGGGCGCATTTCTTCCTTTTGTAATTTTTGCCTCAGGCATGCTTTTACTCGGGTGTGATCAAGCACAAGACCATGCTAATGATCAAGAAAAGACTGAGATAACTGAACAATCATCTGACCAACCTCTTGAGCAACAAGAATCCGATATTGCCCCTAATAAAACTGAACTTAAAAGCGGTAATATTTTTTATATGGTCCGTGATGCTGCTAACTTACAGATTAAAGCTGGTGACTATGTTGAACAACTTAAAGATACTCAGCTGGATGTTGAGCAAGCCATCCAAGATAAAAATAAGAACGAATTAAAAACTACAGTCACAACTTTAAAACAGCAATTACAAGGATTAAATCAAGCTCTTCTGACTTTAGATATCAAAAGTCAGGAAATTGAAAATATTCGACAAAGTTTATTACGTGCCAATCAACAAGCTCTTAGCATGCCATTACTGAATGGGAAATTAGATCAAATTGATTTTGACCAAATCGAAAAACAGCTTAATACCATTCAAATGGACATGGTGAAACTTGCTTCCATGATTATGGCTGGGGATGAAAAATCGGATTCAAAAACTGAATCTTAAAAATTAACTCATAAAAAAAGCCACCTTACGGTGGCTTTTTCAATCTCAAACCGGCAATTAGAGTGCGCGGTTTTTGATTTTACGGATAGTTTCAAGCTGTGCAGCGGTTTCTGCCAAGGCAGCCAACGCAGCAGCTGAGTCCAAATCACTCTTTTGGTTTGCAAGCAATTGTTCAGCATTTTTACGTGCTTCTAAAATTGCAGCTTCATCCAAATTGTCAGCACGGATTGCAGTATCTGCAAGAACCGTTACAACATGAGGTTGAACTTCTAAAACACCGCCAGATACATAGACGATTTCTTCTGTACCATTTTCCAACTGAACACGAATTGGGCCCGGTTGAAGCAAGGTTACTAGTGGAGCATGTCCTGGCAAAATACCAAGTTCACCACCAGCACCTTTCGCGATTAACATCGTTACTGCGCCAGAGTAAATAGACTCTTTAACACTTACGACATCACATTGCATAGTCGCCATGAGATGATCTCCTTAAATTAGAGTTTCTCAGCTTTAGCAATCACTTCGTCAATACCACCAACCATATAGAACGCTTGTTCTGGGATGTGATCGTATTCACCAGCTAATAGACCTTTAAAGCCACGAATCGTTTCTTTAAGCGGTACTAATTTACCAGGAGCACCAGTAAACACTTCAGCTACGTGGAATGGTTGAGAGAAGAAACGTTGGATTTTACGCGCACGGTAAACAACCAATTTGTCTTCTTCAGCTAACTCATCCATACCCAAGATTGCGATGATGTCTTTAAGCTCTTTATAACGTTGCAATACGTTTTGTACTGCACGCGCAATTTCATAGTGCTCTTGACCAACAACTAATGGGTCTAACTGACGTGAAGTTGAGTCAAGTGGATCGATCGCTGGATAGATACCAGAAGATGCGATGTCACGGCTCAATACTACTGTTGCATCTAAGTGAGCAAATGTAGTTGCAGGAGATGGATCTGTTAAGTCATCGGCAGGTACATATACTGCTTGGATCGATGTGATCGAGCCAGATTTAGTAGATGTAATACGCTCTTGAAGAACACCCATTTCTTCTGCAAGTGTAGGTTGGTAACCTACCGCAGATGGCATACGACCTAACAATGCTGATACTTCAGTACCCGCAAGTGTATAACGGTAGATGTTGTCGACGAACAATAATACGTCACGACCTTTACCATTTTCGTCTTTTTGATCACGGAAGTATTCAGCCATAGTCAAACCAGTTAACGCTACGCGTAAACGGTTACCTGGTGGCTCGTTCATCTGACCGTAGACCATTGCTACTTTGTCAAGAACGTTAGAATCTTTCATTTCGTGATAGAAGTCGTTACCTTCACGAGTACGCTCACCAACACCAGCAAACACAGATAAACCTGAGTGAGCTTTAGCGATGTTGTTGATCAACTCCATCATGTTAACGGTTTTACCAACACCAGCACCACCGAATAAACCAACTTTACCACCTTTTGCGAACGGGCAAAGTAAGTCAATTACTTTAATACCAGTTTCTAAAAGGTCAGTAGAAGCTGCTTGTTCAGCATAAGAAGGTGCTTGACGGTGAATCGGCAAACGCTCTTCAGTTGCTACAGGACCTGCTTCATCGATAGGACGACCCAAAACGTCCATGATACGACCAAGCGTAGCTGGACCTACTGGAACAGAAATCGGTGCATTTGTGCTAGTTACATTAAGGCCACGTTTAAGACCTTCTGTAGAACCCATTGCGATGGTACGAACAACACCATCGCCAAGCTGTTGCTGAACTTCTAATGTAGTTTCAGTACCGTCAACTTGGAGAGCGTCATAGATCTTAGGAACGCTATTGCGCTCAAACTCGACGTCGATAACCGCGCCGATGATCTGAATGATACGACCGCTACTCATTGCTGTCTCCTCAATTCAAACTTAATAATGTTAAACGGCAGCGGCACCGCCAACGATCTCGGAAATTTCCTGAGTAATCGCGGCTTGACGCAGCTTGTTGTAAATGAGTTGTAGGTCTTTAATCAATTGTCCTGCGTTGTCTGTCGCTGCTTTCATTGCGACCATACGAGCTGACTGCTCACATGCAACGTTTTCAATCACACCTTGATAAACCATAGACTCGATATAGCGAACCAACAAACCATTTAACAATTCTTCTGCTTCTGGTTCGTAGATATAGTCCCAACCATAAGTACGGTTGAGATCATCGCCTTCTTCTGCTGGTGCTAAAGGAACAAGTTGTTCTACTTTAGGCTGCTGAGTCATTGCATTAACGAAGCCATTTGATACGAGATAGATACGATCTAATTCGCCTTTATCAAATGCATCAAGCATAACTTGGACTGAGCCAGTTAACTGTTCCAAACTCGGCGCATCGCCAAGTTGGGTAGTTGCACCGAGCACTTTACCGCCGTAATTCTTAAAAAACGAAACCGCTTTTTGACCAATTAAAGCAAATTCAACTTCAATTGACTGCTGTTGTTGTGCTTTGACATGCTGCACAACTTTCTTGAACAAGTTAATGTTCAAGCCACCTGCCAAACCACGATCTGAAGACACTACGATATAGCCAACGCGCTTAACCGGGCGATCAACCATATAACGGTGTTTGTATTCAGGGTTTGCTTGTACCAAGTGAGCAATTACACGGCGCATATTATCGGCATACGGACGGCCCTGAGCCATGCGCTCTTGCGCACGACGCATTTTAGAAGCAGCTACCATTTGCATCGCGCGAGTAATCTTTTGCGTGCTCTTGATACTAGCTACTTTGGCGCGAATTTCTTTTAAATTTGCCATACGCTTAACCTAGTATTCGAAAGCTCTTTCGAGCTTCCGAAGGTTGATCCGTGAACCAAACTTAACTAAAACTGAACTTAGTAAGTTTGAGTCGCTTTAAAGCTTTCAATACCTGCTTTGATTGCTGCTTCGATGTCTTTGTTGTAGTCACCAGTTTCATCGATTTGTTTCATCAACGGAGCATATTCTGAGCGGAAGTAAGAAATTAACGCAGCATCAAAGTCTACGATTTTCTTAACTTCTACGTCAGCCATATAGCCTTCGTTAGATGCATAAACAGAAACAGCTTGGTCAGCAATTGAGTAAGGAGCATATTGTTTTTGCTTCATTAACTCAGTTACACGTTGACCATGTTCAAGTTGCTTACGAGTCGCTTCGTCAAGGTCAGAAGCGAACTGAGCAAACGCAGCCAATTCACGGTATTGTGCTAAAGCGGTACGGATACCACCAGACAATTTTTTGATGATCTTAGTTTGAGCAGAACCACCAACACGAGATACAGAGATACCCGCGTTCACAGCAGGACGAATACCTGCGTTGAATAATGATGTTTCTAAGAAGATCTGACCGTCAGTAATCGAAATTACGTTCGTTGGTACGAATGCAGATACGTCACCTGCTTGAGTTTCAATAATTGGCAATGCAGTTAAAGAACCAGTTTGACCAGTTACTGCACCATTAGTGAATTTCTCAACGTAGTCAGCAGATACACGAGAAGCACGTTCAAGAAGACGTGAGTGAAGATAGAATACGTCACCCGGATACGCTTCACGACCTGGTGGACGACGTAAAAGTAATGAAATTTGACGGTAAGCAACAGCTTGCTTAGACAAATCATCATAAATAATAAGAGCGTCTTCACCGCGGTCACGGAAGTATTCACCCATTGTACAGCCAGAGTACGGAGCTAAGTACTGCATTGCAGCAGGATCAGCAGCCGCAGCAGCGACAACAGTTGTATACGCCATAGCGCCAGTTTCTTCTAGCTTACGTACAACGTTTGCAATTGTTGATTGTTTTTGACCAATCGCAACGTATACACACTTAATGCCAGAGTTTTTCTGAGCGATAATCGCATCGATCGCCATCGCTGTTTTACCAGTTTGACGGTCACCGATGATCAACTCACGTTGGCCACGGCCAACAGGAATCATTGTATCAACTGATTTATAACCAGTTTGAACAGGCTCATCTACAGATTGACGCCAAATTACGCCTGGTGCTACTTTTTCAACAGCATCAGTTAATTTAGCATCAATTGGGCCTTTACCATCAATTGGGTTACCCAAAGCATCGACAACACGGCCAAGAAGTTCAGGACCAACTGGAACTTCTAATACACGACCTGTACAACGAGCTTTTTGACCTTCTTGAAGGCTTAGGTAGTTACCTAAAACAACGGCACCCACTGAATCCTGTTCTAGGTTCAGTGCCATACCAAATAAGCCGCCGTCGAATTCGATCATTTCACCGTACATTGCATCAGCAAGACCGTGAATGCGCACGATACCGTCGGATACCATAACAATGGTACCTTCGTTTTTAGCGGTCGCGCTGGTGTCCAGATCTCCGATACGCTGTTTAATGAGCGCACTGATCTCGGATGGATTCAGTTGTTGCATTGCGCTATTCCTCAATCTTTTATTAGTTCAGTCTTCATCATTTGCATTATGCAAGAAGACGAGTACGCATTTTTTCAAGCTTGTTAAGCGCAGAATCATCTATCACTTGATCGCCTGCACGAATTACAACACCTGCAATAAGCTCAGGTTTAACTTCAACTGAAACAGTTACAGTACTGTTAAAACGCTTTTCTAAAGCAGATTTCAACAGTTGCTCTTGTTCAGCAGTTAATGGGAAAGCCGATTCAATCACGACATCCACATTGTTGTTATTCTGTGATTTAAGCTGTTCATATTCTGCTTCAATTTCAGGTAACAACATTAAACGATCGTTATCTGCAAGAAGTGTCAAAAAGTTAGACACTGCTTGAGATTGATCTTCACCTAAAACTTTAGCAAAAAGCTTCACTTGCTCCGCAGGAGTAAGTTCAGGGCGATTTAAATAAGCGGAAAATGCTTCGTCTTGCACCGCAGCACTGAGCACTTGTAACGCATTCGACCAATTGTCTGTTGCACCTTGCTCAGAAGCATAAGCAAATGCTGCTTTGGCATACGGACGTGCCAACGTCAAGAGTTCAGCCATAATTCGCCTCGCTTAAAGTTTAGCAGCCAGCTGAGACAGCATGGCGTTATGAGCTTCTGCGTCAACTTGCTGGTTCAGGATTTTTTCTGCACCAGTTACTGCCAAAGCAGCTACTTGTTGACGTAATTCTTCGCGAGCAGAATTGATTTCTTGATCAACAGCTTCTTTAGCCTGTTGACGAATACGCTCACCTTCAGCCGCAGCTTGAGTACGAGCTTCTTCGATCAATTGCGCTGCACGACGGTTCGCTTGTTCGATCAATTGAGCCGCTTGTGCTTTAGCTGCATCAAGCTCTTGCTTAACTTGCGCTTGTGCATCGGCAAGGTCAGCTTTCGCTTTTTCTGCTGCATTTAAGCCATCAGCGATTTTACGCTGACGCTCACTAATCGCATTGATTAGTGGTGGCCAAACAAACTTCATGCAGAATGCAACAAAGAATGCAAACGCAATCGCTTGACCAATCAATGTGAGGTTGATATTCATTGCAATTCCTCAAATAGTGGATTTAGGAATTAAGATGATTAACCTACAAATGGATTAGCGAAGATGAAGAACAAGCCAATACCAACACCGATCATAGGCACAGCATCAAGAAGACCCGCGATTAAGAACATACGAGTTTGAAGTTGTGGAGCCAATTCTGGTTGACGAGCAACAGCTTCTAAAAAGCGACCACCCAAAAGACCAAAACCAATCGCAGTACCCAAAGCACCGAAAGCGATCAAGATAGCAGATGCAATTGCAACTAGACCTAAAGTGAGTTCCATGAAAAATTCCTCAGAGGTTAGGTTATTACCAAATTAAATTAAAAAAATTCAGCCCAACCATCATTTGATAGTTAGGCAATACCATTAATGTTTTTCGCTTGCCATGCTCAAGTAAACGATGGTAAGCATCATAAAGATGAATGCCTGCAACGTGATTACAAGAATGTGGAAGATCGCCCAAGGCACAGACAACGCCCATTGAATCCAGAACGGCAATAAAGCAATTAGGATAAAGATCAACTCACCGGCATACATGTTACCGAATAGTCGGAGAGCTAATGAAATCGGACGAGCAAGGAATGTTACCAATTCCAAAATCAAGTTCACTGGAA
This sequence comes from Acinetobacter sp. WU_MDCI_Abxe161, assembly GCF_025514355.1. Classification (NCBI taxonomy): domain Bacteria; kingdom Pseudomonadati; phylum Pseudomonadota; class Gammaproteobacteria; order Moraxellales; family Moraxellaceae; genus Acinetobacter; species Acinetobacter sp. WU_MDCI_Abxe161. The sequence continues at coordinate 20,893 of NZ_JAHPTU010000021.1, read as the reverse complement.
TAAGCAACGCTTTTGCAACTGGGTTACTTGGGTTAAATGGGTTAAGTGCCAACTCGCCAACGAAACCACCAACACCCTTTTCGCGGATGCTGTAGAACAAGATAAGTACAAATACAGATAAAGACATACCTAAAGTAATGTTTGGATCTGTAGATGGAACGATCTTGAAGTAAACGTGGTGAGGGTCCATACCAAATACGTTTGCACCTACAAACGCTGCAACTTGAGGAATCCAGTCAACTGGGATCAAGTCCATTAAGTTCATGAGGAAAATCCACACGAAAATAGTGAGTGCAAGCGGAGCGATTAAACGTGATTTGCCATGAAAAGTATCACGGACACTTGAGTCAACAAACTCGATGATCATTTCAATTGCAGACTGGAATTTAGTTGGAACACCTGCATTAGCAGCTTTCGCAACGATCCAGAATAACAAACAGAAAATAACACCAAGGCCAATTGACCAACCCATTGAATCCAAGTGAATTGCAGTGAACCCCATCGAATGAGCTTCTTCAGCAGTCTCAGCCAATTTCCATGTACCGTCTGGCATTTTGCCATAGGTCATATTGGTCAAGTGATGCTTGATATACTCTGTCGAAGTGAGGGCATGTTCTTCAGCAGCCATAAATCACACCTGGTCAATGTCAATTACTAAAAAGAAGGGAAACGAACATCGGCGCACTGTCGATATCTCGCTACCCTCCAAAAAATCTTCAATTCTTCTTGTTTCTACACCCGTTTTTGTAGACGTGACACCCAGAACGGAGCGACCCACGACATTGCCTGAACGAGAATAAAACCAAACAGCAATGCTAACGGTGATAAAGGTTTAACATTGCTCAAAATCAAAATAAATCCAACGATCATGATTGCAAATTTGCCTAACATGCCCCTATACATGTTAGACAGCACTTGTTTTGATGCTCGTGCACCTGCTGTTCTGAAGGATTGCCACGAAAAATAACTCGTCGCAAGCCAGCAGACCAACGCACCAAGTGCCGCACTTAATGCTGCTGTCATGTCTTTTATGCTCCACGCTACAAGAGCGGAAACAGGGATCATACATGCTTGTAAGAAGACCAAAGCTTTTGCTAATCGTCGGTCAATCAAGCGACTAGTTTGGCTCATTTTTATCCACTCACAGCATAAATGCTTGACAAGTTTAGCTGATGATCGCTTTTAATCGCAGGCATTATAGAGTTACACCCCTGAACATGCAATCTTTTCCCGACTTTAGTCGGGGTTTTTCATGACAGGTGGTGCTGACGCTACAGTCAGCCTTTGTTTATTTTTTTATGTTACTTTTGCGTACTTAATACACATTTATCAGTTTTTATTGCCAGTTTCTTCCATGCAGTGACGAAATCATCCTCATTATTCATGCTCTCGTCTACTGGCTGAAAAGTAATGTTACCTAATTTTTGATATTGATTCTTAGTGGTAAAACTTTCTGCCAATAAACACATCTGATTTTTTGGTCGGCTATCATTAAGATATTTAATTTGAGCTGCTGTTGGCGCCACATGAGGATCATCTGTTAAAGCACCAGCGAATTTTAAGTTTAATGAACGCTCTAAATATTGATAGGCGTCATGATATGCCCAATATGGCTTACCATTACTTGAGCTATCATAGGCTTGTGCCGCCTGTAACATTTTACGAGCAAAGATATTGGCATTATTCCAGTACTTTGCCTTATTTTCAGGGTGTTGCTGAGAGCGTAAAGCAGCAATAAAGAAACCGATTCGAACTGCATTGTTGGGCTCTAACCATACATGAGTATCTACTGTATTAGGTAAAGCTGCACCACGTGTACTGCGCTGCGGCAAAACAGAAACGATGCCACTATCTAATAGTGCAATTGCCTTTTTATTATTACCCAACAACTTATTTAAAGGCGCTTCATGCGCTTTACCCAGCCAAATCACCAAAGATGCGTCATTAATTGCTTTACGGTGTGCTGGAGTTAATTGTACGTCATGTCCAGTTTGCCCTTTTAATAAGAGTTGTGGTTCTTCAACCCCCTGAGTGACTTCTTTTGCAATCAGATAAATCGGGTGCGTAGAAACCACCAAACCCTGACTCCACCCTAACGTACTCAAAAGAGAGAACATACTGAAAACAAAAAAACGGAACATGACAGACCATCAATTTAAATTAGCTCGAAGCATGTTATAATATAACAAAGTTACAAAAATACCTAAGATTAATCGAATGAAGCATCGCTTCATGCTAATATTCCGTTAAAAATTCGAGGTTATCCTTATGAGTTCCTGCTCGCATGAACATCATGATTCTTTGCATGGTGTACATGATCACCACAATGTCGCAAGCCGTTTAGCTGAAGCAGAAAGTTTATGTTCTGCGACTGGTGCACGTCTTACACCTTTGCGCAAAGAAGTTCTGGAACTCATTTTAAATGCGTCAGGCCCAATGGGCGCCTATGACTTATTGGCACGTATAAAAAGTCAAACTGATCGCCCTGCTGCGCCTCCAACTGTATATAGAACTTTAGATTTCTTATTAGAAAAAGGGCTCATTCACCGCCTAACTTCTATTAATGCTTATATTCCTTGCTGCCACCCGCGTGAAGGCCACCAAGCAGCATTCTTAATTTGTACCGAATGTCATATGGTTAAAGAGGCCTCTTCCCAAGGTCTTACACACCAGCTTGACCAGCTTGCAGCTTCAGATGACTTTATGGCTCAACACAGCATTATTGAAATTTCGGGGAAATGCCAACAGTGCCGCACAACTCCTTAAATCCTGTATTAATTCAGCTTGAGCAGGTTTCTGTTCATCGTGATGATCGGGATATATTAAAAAAAGTTGATTTTTCCCTGCATCAGAATGAAATCGTGTCCTTAATTGGTCCTAATGGTGCAGGTAAATCAACACTAATTAAAGTTCTACTCGGTATTCTCCAGCCGAGTAGCGGGCGTGTTATTAATCATAAAAAACTTAAAATGGCTTATGTGCCACAAAAGTTTAACCCGTCACACAGCTTACCTTTGCGTGTTCAAGACCTACTAGACCTAGAAAAATGCAGCCCTGCCCTGCGTCAGGAAATTATTCAAGACACGGGTATTTCAAAGTTACAACAATCAAAAGTACAACAACTTTCTGGTGGAGAGCGCCAACGAGTACTATTGGCTCGCGCTCTACTTCGCCAACCAGATATTTTAGTTCTTGATGAACCCATGCAAGGTCTAGACATTCAGTCAGAAGCGGAACTTTATGATTATGTCCGCAGTCTGCCAGAACGATATGGGTGTGCGATCTTAATTGTTTCTCATGACTTACAATGGGTTATGCAAGGAACACACCGTGTAGTGTGTTTAAATAAACATATTTGCTGTAGCGGGCTACCCGAGAATATCCAACAACACCCTGAATATCAGGCAATCTTTGGAACTCAAAGGGTCTTCTATCAACATCATCATGACCATTGTGCTCACGGTGATGCTGCACACCCCTGCCCTCATAATGACCGTCCTCACATTCACCCAGAACCGGAAGCTTAGCCATGATGGAATGGTTACAATTATTGTTGCCCGCATGGATTATGGGAACCCTGCTGGTATTTTTGACCGCGCCTCTGGGTTGTTTAATGCTTTGGAGACGTATGTCTTTTTTTGCTGATACGATGGCACACGGTACACTACTTGGGGTGGCTATTGCTGGAGCCTTAAGTCTTCCATTATGGCTTGGCGTTGCAGGTACGGCGGTTTTACTGGTAGGCGTTTTATGGGCTTTACATGACAATCGCTTACCCAATGATGCTCTACTAGCCTTATGTTCAGCGACCTTACTGTGTAGTGGCTTACTATTTATTCAACATGTTCCAAGTTTAAGACCAGAGCTTTTAAGTTATTTATTTGGCGACTTGCTCAGCATTGATTGGCCCGACTTACCCGTTTTCACTTTAATTATTGCGATATCACTCGTGATTCTTTACCGTTTTTGGCAGCCGCAAATACAGTTTGCAATTGATCCAGATATCGCAATTAGTGAAGGGGTGAATGCAAACTGGCAACGCCTTATTTTTATGCTGTTATTGGCTTTATTTACAGTTTTAGCTTTGCGTGCTGTAGGTTCTTTGCTAATGGGTGCATTACTCGTGATCCCCGCTTTAAGCGCTCGCCTATTGGCAAATTCGCCAAAGCAAATGGTGATTTGGGCATTTGTGTTAGCACAGCTCGGCGTTAGTGTCGGTTTATGGTCAAGTGCAGCACTCAATATCTCTACAGGCCTTAGTATTGTTTTATGTATGGCTTTGAGTTTTGCTGTTATTTTTATAACTCAAAAACTAAAAAATCAGACACAGGCAGCCTAAGTTAGGACGCCTGATGAACTGTGCTTAATAATAAAGCCGCACAACTAAACATCACAGCAAAGCCCCGATTTAAATATTTTTGCTGCTTAGGGGATCGAAGTAATCTTAAAACCTTTGACGCCAATCCCGTGTATCCTGCCATTACTATCAAATCAATCGTAATCATAGTGGCTGCCATAATTAGATACTGTATCCATTGAGGCTTACTCAAATCCAAAAACTGCGGCAACACAGCCAATAGAAACACGATCGCTTTAGGATTACTAATATTGATCACAAAACCATTTAATAGCAAAGCCGAAGCAGACTTATCTCTTTTTTCTTGTTGAATTTCTATATCTTTCACAGGTGCTGTCCACTGCGAATAAGCAAGATATAACAAATACGCCACACCGAACCATTTAATAAACTGAAAAGCTAAAGGAGTCGTTGCAAATAAGACCCCAACACCTGCTGCCACCACCATAATTTGAAGCAGCAAAGCAATTTGCATCCCAATCACATTCCAGTAACCATGTCTAAAGCCATAATTTAGACCACTCGACATTGAAGCAATAGCTCCAGCACCCGGAGAGATACTAATGACCCAACAGGCCAACATATAGGCAAACCAAACTTGCAAAGACATAGTAAAAATAGACAATAAAAGTGGAATTATACTGTTTTATAAAACGATATTGATGAGAATTCAAACAATAAAATCAAGAAATAGACTACTAACCGCTCTTCGCATCAGGCACAATAATTACAGCTCATACTAAATTATAATTGAGGAGATACCTTCCAATGACTGCTCAATCTGTCATTTTGCCGTTGCCATCAGATCATGCCCGTTTTATTGTTCTTCGTTTAAAAGACTTATCAATTGATGAATTAAAAGAACAAATTGAAGCGTTGTTTGAAACACGCGACCGTCTCATTACTCAGCATTCAGACGCGCAAATTAAAACAGCAGTCGCTTTTGGTCCAGAACTTTGGAAGCAACTTTACAGTCAATCTCCTGCTGGCTTTAAACAACTTGAACCAGAAAATGGCGCATTTAACATGCCAGTTGTACCAGCTGATGTGCTTATTCATATTGCCAGCATGCGTTCTGATATTTGTTTTGCATTAAGCCAAGCATTTTTTGAAGGTATTAAGGATAAAGTGGAAGTTCTTGATGAGCGTGTTTGCTTCCGTTATTTCGATGGCCGAGATATTACAGGCTTTATAGACGGTACAGAAAATCCTCAATTTCCAGATGACCGCGCAGAAACAGCTCTTCTACCCGAAGAGGCTGGTGTATTTGCTGATGGTAGTTTCATTTTCGCACAGCGCTATGCACACGACTTAGAAAAATGGAAAAAACTTAAAGTCGATGCTCAAGAAAATGTCATGGGCCGTACCAAGCTTGAATCTATTGAATTAGATGATGACGTTAAACCGGAAAACGCCCATGTCGCCCGTACTGTTGTTGAAGACGATGAAGGCGAAGAAATGGAAATCTTGCGTCATAGTCTCCCTTATGGCGACGGCAGAGGCGATCAAGGTTTATTTTTTATTGCCTACACCAAGGACCTGAACATTATTGATGCCATGTTAAAACGTATGTTCGGTACAAGTGGAGATGGTATTCACGATCGCTTATTGCATTTCGTGACCCCGCTTGATGGTGCTTACTATTTTGCACCTAGCGAAGAATTACTCGAAGAAATTTTAGAAGGATAAAATAAAAAAAAGAGGAGCTTAAGCTCCTCTTTTTACATTCTCATTCTTAGAAAGGAATACGCTTATATTTGCGATATTCAGGTTTCCAGAATGATTGATCAATCTTCTGCTTAAGCAAATCATCGCTAATGGTTACGGCCACTCCATCTGCCATAGCAGCTTTCGCAACTTCAAATGCAATCACTTTAGAAACTTGCTGAATTTCACCTAAAGGTGGTAATAGATCAGCTTGTGGATCTTTCAGTAATGGTGAGCAATTCGCTAAAGCACTACTTGAAGCCATTAACATATTTTCAGTAACACGTTTAGCACCTGATGCCACCACACCCAAACCAATGCCTGGGAAAATGTACGAGTTATTACACTGAGAAATATTATAAAGTTTGCCGTGATGATTAACAGGAGCAAACGGGCTACCTGTTGCAATTAATGCTCTACCTTCAGTCCACTCCACAATATCAGCCGGTACTGCTTCAACACGAGAAGTTGGATTAGACAATGGCATGACAATTGGGCGCTCACAATTCGCCGCCATGGTCTTGATAATCTCTTCTGTAAACAGACCCGGTTGACCAGAAACCCCAATTAACACTGTAGGCTTAGCGTTTTTAACAACATCAAGTAGTGAAATCACTTCTTCGATATTGCCCCACTGATCAACCACCTCAGCTTTTTGCGCTAACTTACGTTGGAAATCTAATAGGTTTGGCTGATTTTCGGTAATCAAACCAAAGCGATCCACCATGTAAACGCGTGCACGTGCTTCAGCGTCCGTCAAACCTTCAGCAACCATTTGCGCAACAATTTGCTCTGCAATGCCACAACCTGCTGAGCCTGCACCTAAGAAAGCAATTGTTTGATCTTTTAATTGTTTGCCCGCTGCACGGCTCGCAGCAATCAAACTACCTACAGATACCGCCGCTGTTCCTTGAATATCGTCATTAAAACAACAAATTTTATCGCGATATTTTTCTAAAAGTGGCATCGCATTTTTTTGTGCGAAATCTTCAAACTGAATTAATGCTTTTGGCCAACGACGCTTTACAGCTTCAATCACCATATCGACAAATGCGTAATATTCATCACCACTAATACGTGGCTGACGCCAACCCATATAGATTGGGTCATTTAACAATTGTGGATTATTCGTCCCTACATCAATTGTGATTGGCAATGTATACGCTGGGCTAATTCCACCACAAGCGGTGTAGAGTGAAAGTTTCCCAATAGGAATACCCATACCACCAATGCCTTGGTCACCAAGACCTAAGATACGTTCACCATCAGTAATCACGATCACTTTTACATTATTTTTATTTACGTTTTGCAAAATATCATCAATCACATCACGATCTGGATATGAAATAAAAACACCACGATGACGACGATAGATATCAGAGAAGCGTTGACATGCCTCACCCACGGTTGGGGTATAAATAATCGGCATCATTTCTTCAAGATGATTTTCGATTAAATGATAGAACAAGGTTTCATTGGTATCTTGGATATTACGCAGATAAATATGACGGTTAATATCGTCAGTAAAAGCGCAATACTGCTGATAAGAGCGCTGGCTCTGCTCTTCAATAGTCTCAATAATATGGGGGAGTAAACCGTGTAAGTTAAAGTTACTTCTTTCTTCTTCAGTGAAAGCCGAACCTTTATTTAAAAGGGGTAACTCTAAAAGTGTAAAACCTGCATATGGAATATAAAGGGGATGTTTACTTGGGTGTCCTGATATCATTGCCTATCTCATTTTCCAGCTTAGAGTAGAGAAAAACACGTTTTGTATGGTCTCTAAAACTCTTTGTGCGTATAAGCTTAAGCCTAATTCGTTCAAAATAGATATTTTAAACCGTGATGTCAAAATTAAACACTATTTAGTTAAAACATGTTCAAAAATAAACAATAAAAATCAATAGTTTATTATTTTCATTTTTTTAAAAATTTCTTTTATTTCCTCCATTTTGAAAGCCATAATTATATGATTTATTAGTGAGAGGTATTTCCACAGGAAATAATCTTAAATTTAACACGGATTTTATAAATCAAAACTACCCAAAAGGTTTGTAATTCTTAATTTTCAGAATAATAAGGTTATTCACCAGCCAACATTCATTTAAAAAATAATCATCAGTAATTTGCAGAAAGAATTAGTGGAATATTAAATCCCCTCCCCTAAGTCATCGGAAATTTGCTATATTTAACGTTTTTCTGCGACATCTATTTTCGATTGATATGAATACGGCAATACAAGCAGCTCTCGACCATGCAGTGCAAACTCTTCAACAAGAAGGGGTGCTTCCTTCCGACTGGAAAAACACAAGCAACTTAACACGCACCAAAGACCGAAGCCATGGCGACTTTGCTTCTAATATTGCCATGATCGGTTCGAAAGCTGCTGGTATGAAACCACGCGATTTAGCTGAGAAAGTTCTAGCTGCGCTACCAGAAGTGGCCGACATCAGTAAAGCTGAAATCGCAGGTCCCGGATTTATTAACTTCTTTTTAAATGCAGACCAGCGCTTTGCTATTCTTGACCAAATTCAGGCACAAAAAGAAATTTTTGGTCGTAGCCAAGCAAATGCAGCGAAAAAGATCCAAGTTGAATTTGTTTCTGCAAACCCAACGTCTAGTCTACATGTAGGTCATGGACGTGGTGCGGCATATGGTATGACTGTTGCTAATTTACTTGAAGCAACGGGTGCTAAAGTTGACCGTGAGTACTACGTGAATGATGCTGGCCGTCAAATGGACATTTTGGCGACTTCTACTTATTTACGTTATTTGGAATTACTTGGGCAAAACCTTGTATTCCCTAAAAATGCATATCAAGGCGATTACGTTAAAGAAATCGCACAAAGCATTATTGATAAAGATGGCGATGCTTACGTTCGTGAAGTTGCGAATGTTTATAAAGATGTACCAGAAGATGTGCAATATGCTGAAGAGCTAGATAGCGAAGGCAACAAAGTTGTGTTATCTGGTGATAAAGAAAAGCATATTGATGGCCTTATTGCCAACTCACAACAATTGTTAGGTGAAGGCTACCGCGTATTCCACCAAGCAGCGCTTCATGCCATTTTAGATGATATTAAAGATGACCTTGCGGACTTTGGTGTAACATTCAATCAATGGTTTAGTGAAGCATCTCTTAGCGCGAAAATTGATGAAGCTTTAGAAACCCTAGATCAACGTGGCTTCCTTTATGAAAAAGATGGCAACATCTGGTTTAAATCGACTGAATTTGGCGATGAAAAAGACCGTGTTGTTAAGCGTCGTAATGGCCAAACCACTTACTTTGCATCTGACATTGCATACCACTTAAATAAATTACAACGTGGTTATACTGACCTTATCGATATTTGGGGTTCTGACCACCATGGCTATATTTCTCGCGTAAAAGCGGCAATTGATGCAATGGGTTATGACTCTAAAAAACTAACTGTACTTTTAGTTCAGTTCGTAAGTTTATGGCGTGGCGGTGAGATGGTTCAAATGTCATCTCGTTCAGGTCAGTTTGTGACTTTACGCGACTTACGTAAAGAAGTTGGCAATGACGCAGCTCGTTTCTACTATGTGATGCGTAAAAGTGAACAACACATTGACTTTGACCTCGACCTTGCTGTTTCACAAAGTAAAGACAATGCTGTGTACTATATTCAATATGCACATGCACGTATTTGCCGTATGTTAGAAAAAGCAGCAAGCACAGGCTTACAATTTGATGTAAATACTGCTCGCCCACATGCAGCACGCTTATCTCTTGATGCAGAAACCGAGATTCTTGCTAAACTGGCAGCTTACCCAGATGTGGTGGTACGTGCTGCAAATGCATATGAACCTCATCAGGTTGGTAACTACTTAAAAGAGTTAGCTGCCCTGTTCCACGGTTGGTACAATGAACATAAAGTATTAAGCGATGATGCAGAGCTTACACAAGCCCGTTTATTACTTTCAATCAATGTACAACAAGTGTTGCGTAATGGTTTAAAATTACTTGGTGTATCTGCACCAGAATCTATGTAATAAATATATTGCATGACATCGAAACAAAGGTCATGCAATATAGTAAGCGGTGGTTTGTACAGTTAAACTATCAGTACAAACCCCTGTTTTTAGCATCGTAAGACGAGAATCAAACTCGAATTAAAAAACAATCAAAATACAGAGGAATAATCCACGTGTTTGGCAAAACGCAACGCGGTGTATCTGAAAGACCTAATAAGCCTAAAAAGCCCCTAATTCCCAAATGGTTAGGGACACTTGTCGCTATTTTGGCGGTCTTATGTATCGCTGTAATGCTTATGCTTTGGAAACCTTGGCAACCTGTTCCTGCGAAAAATCAGATTACCTCTGAACATTATCAAGAAGAAGATACCAATAAAGACTATCGTTTCTACGATCTATTACCTCAGCAACAGGTCACTCCTATTCCTGAACAAGCAATCCCTGAAAGTAAAAATCAAGGCACTGCTATGATTGTTGAGGCACCAAGCACAACTCAACCAGCTGCCTCTGAAAGTGCAGGAATTGATAGTGAACAATCAGCTAATATTCCTCAGCAACCTACTTATATTTTACAAGTTCGTAGTTATAACGACCCTGATCAGGCCGATGCCCGCCGTGCAGAAATCATTTTAAATGGCTTATCTGCTGACGTAGTTAAAAGTACTGAGAATGGCCAAACATGGTATCGTGTTATTTCTGGACCTTATGATACTCAAGAAGCTGCATTGGCTGCTCAGCAGACCTTACAACACAGTGGTATTGACTCCATCGTGATCAAACGTAAGTAAAATGAAAATAAAAAAGGAACAAATATTTGTTCCTTTTCTTTTAAATATCAACGCAATTCCTTTCACTAGAACCAATCCCCTTTTGTTTCGCTTTTTGAAACGCGGGTCTTTGCTGAATACGATATAAAAAAGCTTGAATATGAGGATATTTACCCTGCAAGCGAGATTGTAAAGCCTCCAAAGGAAAGCTCATTTGAATATCAGCAAATGAAAAATCACCTGCGAAATATTCGTGCTCAGCCAAATAGTTTTCTAAAAAACTAATATGATCTTTCATACGAGGGCGAACAAAATTTGCCTTTACACCTTCTGTGATTTTTTTAGCTACCGGTTGAATTAACCATGGCACATGCTTGTTTACACTATTCATGACCAAAGTCATCACCAATAACGGCATTAGTGAACCTTCTGCATAATGCATCCAGTAAATATACTGCTGTAAATCTTGAGGTTTTTTAGGTTTAAATTGTTGTTTCTGATCATAATGCTGCTGCAGATATTCCAATATTACAGCAGATTCTGCGATGACTTGCTCATCATCAGTCAAAATTGGAGCTTTGCCTAATGGGTGAATACATTTCAATGTTTCTGGAGCAGAGTAGTTAGGTAAGCGTTGATAATAATGAATATCATAATTTAAACCTAACTCTTCTAAAGCCCATAAAATTCGAAACGATCGCGAACATTCCAGGTGGTGCACACTAATCATGTTAATGCCTGCTTTTATTTTTCTTTTTACATAAAAAACAGCATGTGAACATGCTGTTTTATTCCATTTGTGGGATGGATATAAAATCATCCACCTCAACAAAATAGCATTTTTACGCTGTAACAAGCACAGTATGAATGTCTAAACTACGTAACAAAGTTTTAGTGACTGGGGTTTTACCACACACCAACAAGATTTTTTGTTGAAGTTCTTCATCGGGTAAGTCTTTAAAAACAATACGACGTTCAATATGTTCTTCATGCTCTCTATTGGTATGAAAATCGATTTCAACCCAAAATTCACCAAAATCATAACCCTTATGCTTTGCATACATTCTTAAAGTAATGAGCGTACAAGCAGCCAAACTTCCAGTGAGTAAATCATACGGCGCTGGACCTTGATCTTGTCCTTCCAACTTCTCTGGCTCATCACAAAAATATTGATGGCGACCACTCGTGATTTCACCCTTCCATTGTCCAGCAAGGGGCTTTGCTTTACTGCTTGCGATTACTGCTGTCATTTTGATGCTCTCATTTGATCTGGAAGAACAGGTGCTTCTAAACGCGCACCTACATAATCTGGAATTTCACCAAAACGCGCATCATGGTTAATCCATTGCTCACGGGCTTCTTTTAAATCATCCATTGTACGTGCAACAAAGTTCCACCATAGCAAAATTGGAGTTTCAAACGGTTCACCGCCAATCAAAAGAATACGATTGCCTTTTTTTACTTCGATCTCGATTTCACTAAGACCAGTATCTAAGACCACCATGTTGTCAGCAGTTAACTCGTGGCCATTCACATGGGCAACACCGTCAAGCGCCATAAAACCGTATTCATAATTAGGGTTTAGTGGAATACGAGTTTTTGTATTTTGGGTAGCAATTAAATCGACACCAACTAACGGCGTATGTACCACAACTGGAGAAGTCGTTGCTAAATACTCACCTACAAGCACAGTAAATTCTAGACCATCTTTTTCAACTACAGGGAGTTCAGGGTAATGTTCAAATTTCGGATTTATATTGCGCTTATCATCCGGTAAGGCAATCCAGAGCTGCGCAGCGTGCATTTGAGTTTCTGTATCAGGCGCAACTTCTGTATGTGAAATTCCGTGTCCCGCTGTCATTAAGTTAACTTGCTTAGGACGAATGAGTTGTTTTGAACCTAAGCTATCGGTATGCATCATGGTGCCTTCAATCATCCACGTGAAGGTTTGCAAACCAATATGAGGATGCGGGCCAACATCTAAACCATCACCTGCTGGAAAAGTTACTGGACCCGCATGATCTAAGAAACACCACGCACCAATCATTCGTTTTTGACGGCTAGGTAAAGCTCGCTTAATGACTGTCCCCTGTCCAATTTCAGCAGAGCGAATTGGAAATTCTTGAATAAATTGATTGGCAAATTTCTCGCAATCCTTTGAATCAGAAATATCGTAATCATTATTATTGCTCATGATATTACTCTCTTTTACCTATGCTTTTGCAATGAGTTGTTCTAATGATCTTAACAATACACTCATTATTCAATATAGTCTTTTAGTAATACACAGGGTGTTATGAATGAAACAATCAAAGTTTTTAATTACAGAAAATTAATTTTCATCTTTAAAAGTTAAGTAATAAAAAAGGACGCTAATGCGTCCTTTTCTTTACCAACAAACAGAGGAAAATTATTCCCACTCAATTGTTGCTGGTGGTTTAGATGACACGTCGTATACAACACGTGATACATCTTTAATTTCATTCATAATACGCGTTGAGATTTTATCAACCAATTCGTATGGTAAATGTGCAAAACGAGCTGTCATAAAGTCAACTGTTTCAACTGCACGAAGTGCAATCACCCATGCGTAACGACGGCCATCACCTACCACACCAACTGACTTAACCGGTTGGAATACGGCAAATGCTTGAGCAGTTTTATCATACCAACCACTGTCGCGAAGCTCTTGCATGAAGATGTCATCAGCAAGACGAAGAATATCTGCATATTCTTTTTTCACTTCACCCAGAATACGAACGCCTAAACCAGGGCCCGGGAATGGATGACGGTAAATCATGCTGTGTGGCAAGCCAAGTGTAGTACCTAATTTACGTACTTCATCTTTGAACAAGTCACGTAATGGCTCTACCAATTCAAATTCTAAATCGTCTGGTAAACCGCCCACGTTGTGGTGAGATTTAATAACGTGTGCTTTACCTTGTTTGCTTGCAGCAGATTCGATTACGTCTGGGTAAATCGTACCTTGCGCCAAGAATTTCACGCCATCAAGTTTACGTGCTTCTTCAGCAAAAACTTCAATGAACTCACGACCAATAATTTTACGTTTTTTCTCTGGATCAACTTCGCCAGCCAATGCAGTTAAGAAACGTTGTTCAGCATCTGCACGAATAACACGGATACCCATGTTTTCAGCAAACATTTGCATCACTTGGTCACCTTCGTTTAAACGAAGTAAACCGTTGTCAACGAATACACATGTTAACTGGTCGCCAATTGCTTTATGTAAAAGCGCAGCAACAACAGATGAGTCAACACCGCCAGAAAGACCTAAAAGAACTTTTTCATCGCCGATTTGTTCACGTAATTGCTCTACGCGTAAATCAATGATGTGTTCAGGTGTCCAAAGACCACCACATCCACAAATTTTATGAACGAAGTTTGCAAGTAACTCTTCACCTTTTGCCGTGTGCGTTACTTCTGGGTGGAATTGCACGCCATAGAAACGACGTGCTTCATCACTTACAGCAGCAACTGGACAACTTGGTGTGCTTGCAGTAATGCTAAAGCCTTCTGGAATCTGGCTAACTTTATCACCATGACTCATCCAAACATGAAGTTGGTTTTCACGGTCTTGTAAGTTACCAATCAGTTGGTCACGTTTAACGATATCAACTTCGGCATAACCAAACTCATGCACAGTACCCGGCTCAACTTTACCGCCTAACTGTTCAGACATGGTTTGCAAGCCATAGCAAATACCCAATACTGGAACGCCTAACTCAAACACCACTTGTGGTGCACGAGGGCTGCCTTCTTCATGCACACTCTCAGGTCCACCTGACAAAATAATGCCATTTGGCTTAAAAGCGCGAATGTCTTCTTCAGACATATCAAAAGCATACATTTCAGAGTAAACACCAGCTTCACGCACACGACGTGCAATGAGCTGACTATATTGAGAGCCGAAATCCAGAATCAGGATACGATCTTCAGTAATTTGAGTATTGGTAGTCATGACAAACCACTAAATGGCAAAAGAATTAAGCGCGCCATTTTAACATTTTTCACGCTTCGGCGCACCGCAAATCATCATATATCTTATTTTTTTCATATCAGAATCATTTCTACAATTAGATTGTTTGATATAAATTAAAATTTACTTATATTTATCAAATATCTGGAGTAGACTTAAAAACTCCCCGTGTATTGATAAATTCATCACATTCTATGCAACATCACCATGAATTTGATGATAAGATTACCCGATAAAACAGGCATTACCATGGAAAGGTAAATACCATAAGCGATATTTGTCTGTGCTTAAACAATTATCCATTTTTATGGCTTGTTGCCCCCTATCAAAATCAATAGAAATCTAAGGAACAACAATGCTTCAAACTATGATTGCAGATTTCCAGCAACATTTTTGGTTGTATATCTCTATTCCTTTTATGAGTGGTTTAATTGGCTATATCACCAAGGTGATCGCCATTCAGATGATGTTTTCGCCACTTGAGTTTAAAGGCATTAAACCATTTTTAGGTTGGCAAGGTATTGTGCCGCGCAAAGCAGAGAAGATGGCAACCATTGCTGTTGAACTCATGACAGCCAAGCTCATTAAACCTGAAGAAATTTTTGCACGCCTAGATCCTAAACGTATTGCCAAAGAAATAGAAAAACCACTACTTGCAGCAGCTGAAGATATTACCCGCGACGTCGCTCAAGAATATCAGCCCGGTTTATGGGAAGGCATGCCAGAATTTGCTCGCCAAAGACTTATCCGTCGAGTGCAATCCAAAGCACCGGAGATCGTTGAACACATCATGAGTGAAGTACAGCGTGATGTGAACCGATATTTTGATATTAAAAACCTAGTTATCAGCAACTTGCTTAAAGATAAACGCCTACTCAACAATATTTTTAAACGTGTAGGCAAACAAGAATTTAAATTTTTCAGTAATGTTGGTTTTGTATTTGGTTTCGGTATTGGTGTGATTCAGATGCTGTGCTGGATTGTCACTCAAGGAAAGTATCCTTGGATGCTGCCAATGTTTGGTGGTTTTGTTGGTTTTTTCAGTGACTGGATCGCACTGCAAATGATGTTTAGACCGCTCTATCCTAAAAAGATCTTGGGTTACACATGGCAAGGGCTGTTTATTAAACGTCAAAATGAAGTTGCAGCTGACTATGCAGCTTTAATTTCCAAACAGCTTTTAACTTCACGTCATATGATGGAAGAGCTATTTTCCGGTACACATTCTGCACGTGTTATTGATCTGGTTAACCGCCATGTCAAACAAGAAATTGATATGCAAGCTGGGGTGATTCGTCCCTTAGTTGTATATGCAATTGGCGGAGAAAAATATCAGAATATGAAATCACAAGTTGCTGAACGTATTATGCAACAGCTTCCAGAGACGATGAAATATGTAGAGTCTTATGCAGAAGATGCTATGAATATTCGTAGCACACTTATTGAACGTATGCAGAAATTAACACCTTCAGAGTTTGAAGGGATGTTACGTCCTGCATTTAAAGAAGATGAGTGGGCCTTGATTGCAGTTGGTGCAGTGCTTGGTTTCGTGGTTGGGGAATTGCAAATCCAATTTATGCTCTAATTTTAAAAATAAAGAAATAAAAAAACCGGATGAATTGCTCATCCGGTTTTATTTTGTCTTACATCTTATTTTTCAATTGCATGATCTAAACTAATACGACCAGCACCATGAAGCATCAAAAAGAATAAACCGCCTGCCATAGCTAAGTTTTTCATAAAATGAATGCCATTGTTATATTGCGCCGCTGCATCAGCCCCACCTTGGTGAAACAAGAATGCTGTTAAAATACTGAAGATACCAAGTCCAAAAGCTGCAAAGCGTGCTTGGAAACCAAACAATAAAGCTAAACCACCACCAAACTCAACCAAGATAACTAATGGGAGAATTCCACCCGGAACACCCATGGCTTCCATATATCCTGCAGTTGCTGCATAACCCGTAATTTTCCCCCAACCAGCAACAATGAAGATATAAGCGATAAGAAGACGAGCAACAAGGCTAATAAAACTATCTGCGCCTGATTGCGTTACGATATTTTTGACCACCACATTTGGATTAAACATTTTGCCACCTTTATTTAAATGCTTATTTATTGATGAGCTCATTCTAGGTATAGGACATTGATAATTAAATACTCAAAATCCATATATATCGTTGCACAAACAGGATGATCAATTTGTATATTTTTGATGTTTTATACTGACTTTCTATAGGCTCACTGCTAGGATTTGAGCACGGTTTACCACTTAAACATCTCATGGAACTTCTTGATTTTATTCTACACGTTGATCAGCATCTCGCCGAGTTTATTACAAATTACGGGACGTGGATTTATGGCATTTTATTTTTAATTATCTTTGTCGAAACCGGTTTAGTGGTCATGCCGTTTTTACCGGGCGATAGTTTGTTATTCGCAGCCGGTGCTTTAGCAGCCTCTACTGGTGCGATGGATCCATGGTTGTTAGGGACTCTACTCTTCATTGCTGCGGTTTTAGGCGATACGGTGAACTACCATATTGGGCGTTTTATCGGTCCGCGTGTGTTTGAAATGAATTCCAGATTCATTAATAAGCAACATTTAATTAAAACTCAAGAATTCTTTGCTCGCCATGGTGGCAAGACAATCATTTTTGCTCGTTTCGTTCCATTTGCCCGTACCTTTGCACCTTTTGTTGCTGGTGCCGGCAGCATGAACTATAAGTTTTTCTTAACTTATAATGTGATCGGAGCATTTTGTTGGGTCGCTTCTTTTGTGACGTTAGGCTATTTATTTGGAAATATGCCAATCGTTAAAGATAACTTCACCCATCTTATTTTTGGCATCATTATTATTAGTGTTTTACCGGGTATCATCGGCTTTATTCGTGAAAAACTAAAAAACCGGAAAGCCAACGTTTAAGATTGATTTAGAAGAAACGGAATACCACCGGAAGCATACATAAAATGAGTAACATAGCCGATCCTTTATATAAATGATCGGTTTTTATTTTTTGCATTGAACCTGTCAATAGAGCACGTCCAAAAATCATCCAGAAACTCGCCGCAGGAATAAGAGTTAAAGTAAAAGCGGCAAAAACCATAAGAAAATTTTCAGGCGAATTCCATGTTTCAGCTGGGAAAATACCTGCAGCAAATAGTAAAGATTTCGGATTTCTCAAAGTTGAGAAGAATAATTGACGTGGGCGAATATTACGGTGAGTTTGACTAAATTGTTGTAAATGGTTGGTTTTCCATAAACGAAATGCCATCCAGAACACATAGATCACACTTGTAATATGCAAAATGAGCAGTAGCGCAGGCCAAACTGGAGCTGCCAAATGAATGAATACAGCCCAAAAGCTAATACCATAGGCATAGCCTAACCATTCCATTGGAATAAGCCAAAATGCTTTAGTTAAACCTTGAAAATGAGCAGCGGTTGCAAGTAAAGCATTTGTCGGCCCCGGAATGAGCAAAACAGCCAACATTGCCAATACAAAAAACCAACTCTCAATCATAAAGTTTCCATAATATCCAAGATGGGGCCACCTTAAACGAAACAGGCAAAATATAGCAAGTTTATGAAGCTTTTTGATTACAGAAAACGTAGGTTTTTAGAAGCTTAAAAATGTATAACTGATTTATTTATATTGATTTTATTATGAAACATTTTGCTAAACTTTATTCATCACAATATGCTTTTATTAGCATATTGTGATGTCAAATTGGCTATTAATTCGTCTTTTTCCGAACAATAATTGGACAATTCTTGAACTGAGCAGCCTGAACAATCGCTTCTTGTTGGCCTAAAACACGTGAAAGTTCGGTGTTTTTTGTTGAAGAAGATTGCCCCATATTTACAGAAATAGAAGGCCCGAATCCCCAACCGCCTCGTCCCCAGCCACCCCCGAGTCCAAGACCAACACCCATACCAGTACTTTTTGGAGTTTGCACCCCATTGTCGATATATTGCTGAATACGGTTATATTCACTTTGTAACTGTGGGCAGCTCAAAGATTGATATTGTGTCGGAGACACATAAGTCGGTTTTACCGTTGTAGCACATGCGCCAAGGAGTAAAGTGGCTGCCACCAAAGGCGCAATATATAAGCCTTTCATCATTTTTCTCTTATCGTTTTGGCTCAATCTCACCAAATAATGTCTCATAAGCCTGAGTCAATTTATGTTCTGGTGCCAAATGGGCCAAAGGTAAATTTTTCTGATGCGATTCTTTCATTAAAATCGAAGGCGGTAACATGCTATTAAGCACAGGCAACCCTTCATCTTTTAACTGCTGAACCACTTCCCGAGGTAATTTTGCTTGGGATTGGAATTGATTCACCACAATTCCCTCAATTTCCAAGCGATCATTATGATCATCTTGCGTTTCGAGAACATTTTCAATCAATGTTTGTAACGCACGCTTTGAAAAAACATCACAATCGAAAGGAATGAGTACCTTATCTGCCGCAATGAGTGCAGACAAAGTAAAGAAGTTAAATGCTGGTGGCGTGTCTATATAGATACGATCATATCGTCCAACTAAGTTTTGGATCGAATCACGTAATTTATAAATTTTATGTTTACTTTCAAGTGCATGCTCAAGCGCACCAAGTGTAGGGCTAGCTGGAAGCACATCTAATTTTGCAAAAGGAGTTGAATGTACAAAACTGTCGAGATCTTTATTTCGTGGGGCTTTTAAAATTGAACCTAGCGCATTACCGATTAGACCTTTTTGTTGATTGTTCCCCAACACATCTTCAAAAAAGTTTTCGATATTCGGTTCTAAAATTGATTTTTCAGCAGAATAGGTCGCTTCATCGCCTAAGAGATACTGACTAGAGTTGGCTTGAGGATCAAGGTCAATCACCAATGTCCTTAAACCATGTTTGGCGCTAATTGCAGCCAAATTTACAGTAATACTTGATTTCCCTACACCGCCTTTTTGGTTAAACACCACACGAGTTAACATTTTTCCCTCTGCATATTTTTTTACTGTATGCAGTTTAACCTAGAGCTTAATCAAAAAGGCAAAGAATGTAGAACAATTAAGCGAAAACAGGTTTCACAATCACTAAAATAATAATAGCAATAAATGCAATCGCACTAATGATCAAACCTGCACGGCGCTGTGCCAATAAAAGAGTGTCATCTTTTTTAAAGGCTTTCATGAGAGAAGATAACAGCACTAAAAATAAAATAATTTTAGCGTAAAACCATGGCTGTACTTGAAAGTCCTTCATGACCAATAAAATTGCACCCGTAATAAAAACTACGGTAAACGACAAATGTTGTAAGGCAACTAATACTTTACGCCCTGCTGGATTGGGCTGTTCGCCTTGCACACCTATAAACAGTGTAGAAGCGCGCAAAACAAACACCATAAGTGCGGCAGCTACCGCAGTCATATGAATAATTTTAGTGAGTAAATGTACATCCATGGAATTAACCCTTAGTTTTTAGGTGCATGTGCACATTCTGGGCTAGCAGGTGCTTGACCTTGCCATTCACTTGGCAAGTAGGCATGAATTGCTAAAGCATGAATTTGGCCGGGATTCATTAAGTCTGAAGCTAAGGCATAAACCTTCTGATGACGTTGAACCAAACGTAACCCATTAAATTCATCGCTCACTATAATCACTTTAAAATGAGATTCTTTACCGGGAAAATAACCACCATGCCCTGCGGACTCATTGATGACTTCTAAATGGCTAGGGGCAAGGTTTTGTAACCGTTCAATCAACTGTTGTTCAAGGCTCATAGCTTTTCCTTTTACGATTATTCGTATATTTGAACCTAGTATACCCTGTCTACACATAAACAAAAGTTGCTCTTGTATGCTTTGGCTCCAAACAAAATGTCTATTTATTCGGCAACTTAACAATAAAAATATCCCTAAATACTCATTTCTGTTTTTATTTTATGCAATCAGCATAATTATTTGCATAAAGTTGTTGACCCATGTTTCGCTTAATGTATTATAAGCGGCACGCGGGAATAGCTCAGTTGGTAGAGCATAACCTTGCCAAGGTTGGGGTCGCGAGTTCGAGTCTCGTTTCCCGCTCCAA
>NZ_JAHPTU010000020.1:0-44706 GCF_025514355.1 Acinetobacter sp. WU_MDCI_Abxe161 | reverse complement strand
AACTACGCTTGAAGCTTTAAGCAAACTTAAACCTGTTGTGAAAGCAGACGGCACCGTCACTGCGGGAAATGCTTCAGGCATTAACGATGGTGCAGCAGCTCTGCTGATTGCTTCTGATGAAGCTGTTCAAGCTTATAACCTCAAACCACGTGCCAAGATCATTGCTTCAACAGCGGTGGGTGTAGAACCCCGCATTATGGGTTTTGCTCCGGCACCAGCCATTAAAAAACTACTTAAACAAGCCAACCTGACTTTAGAGCAGATGGATGTAATTGAACTGAATGAAGCCTTTGCTGCACAGGCTTTGGCAGTGACCCGTGATTTAGGTTTGCCAGACGATAGCAATAAAGTAAATCCAAACGGTGGAGCAATTGCTTTAGGTCATCCACTTGGTGCATCAGGTGCACGCCTCGTGACCACAGCCTTAAACCAGCTTGAGCAAACAGGTGGTCGTTATGCCTTATGTTCAATGTGTATTGGTGTAGGCCAAGGGATTGCTTTGATTATTGAGAGAGTCTAATTATGAGCCAGTTATATGCCAGCTTGTTTTATCAAAAAGACGTCACTGACATCTTTAGTGACTCATCTTTAATCACATATATGATTCAGGTCGAAGTTGCGTTAGCGCAAGCTCAGGCACAAGTTGGCGTGATTCCTCAAAATGCAGCTAATACCATTGCCCAAGTAGCTGAGCAGGCATTAGATAAGTTTGATTTTTCCGCTTTGGCTGTCGCAACTGGCTTAGCTGGAAATATTGCAATTCCATTTGTAAAACAACTTACAGCAATTGTTAAAGATGTTGATGAAGATGCTTCGCGTTATGTGCATTGGGGTGCAACCAGTCAGGATATTTTAGACACAGCTTGTATTTTGCAATGCCGTGATGCGTTGAACATTGTGGAAGCTCAACTTAAACAATGCTATGCGAGTGCGTTAGAACAAGCCAAGCAATATCGTCATCAAGTCATGATTGGACGTACATGGTTACAGCAAGCTTTGCCAATCACTCTAGGGCATAAACTCGCTCGTTGGGCTTCTGCATTTAAGCGTGACTTAGATCGTATCCAAACTATGAAATCACGTGTACTCACTGCTCAGTTAGGTGGTGCTGTGGGTTCATTAGCTTCTTTGCAAGATCAAGGTTCGCTTGTAGTAAATGCATTTGCTCAGCAGCTGAATCTAACCACACCGACAAGCACATGGCATGGTGAGCGCGACCGTATTGTAGAAATTGCAAGCGTGCTTGGCATGATTGTTGGGAATACGGGCAAGATGGCACGTGATTGGTCTCTTATGATGCAAACCGAAATTGCAGAATTGTTTGAACCAACTGCAAAGGGTCGTGGTGGTTCATCAACTATGCCGCATAAACGTAATCCAGTGGCAGCAGCTTCAGTACTTGCAGCAGCAAATCGTGTACCAGCGCTGATGTCTAGTATCTATCAAAGCATGGTACAGGAACATGAGCGTAGTCTAGGTGCGTGGCATGCAGAATGGTTAGCAATTCCTGAAATTTTTCAACTTTGTGCTGGAGCATTAAGTCGTACTGGTGAAGTTTTACAAGGTTTCGAAGTTAATGCTGAGCATATACAACGTAACCTTGAATGTACCAACGGATTGATTATGGCAGAAGCTGTGATGATGGCACTTGCTCCAAAAATTGGACGTTTAAATGCTCATCATGTTGTTGAAGCAGCTTGTAAAACAGCAGTCGCACAAAATCAGCATTTATCTGAAGTTGTTAGTCAGTTAGATGAAGTAAAAGAACATTTTAGTCAAACAGAAATTTTGGAAATATTTAAAGCAGAAAACTATTTGGGCAACATTCAAGCTCAAATTGATGCTGTTTTACAAGAAGCACAAGGAGGAGACATTAAGTGAAACAGACTATTAGCAATCGCCAAGGAAAACAGCTCGCTGTCTATACCGAAGGTTTAAAAGATGCTCCAGCACTTGTGTTATCTAACTCATTGGGAACAGATCATGGAATGTGGCAGCCGCAAGTAGATGAGCTAAAAAGTCATTTTAATGTCATTACATATGACACACGTGGTCATGGTGAAAGTGATGTAATTAGTGATACTACATTGCAAAATTTAGCGGAAGATGTTGTTGATATTTTAGATGCCTTAAATATTGAAAAATCTCATTTTTGTGGCATTTCAATGGGCGGAATTACAGGACTTTGGTTAGGTATTCATCATACAGAGCGCTTTCTAAGCATTACTGTCGCTAACTCGGCAGCCAAAATTGGACAGGCTGAGGCTTGGCTAAGTCGAGCTGAGTCGGTAGAACAAAATGGTTTAGCTGAGTTGGTTAAAACTACGCATACACGTTGGTTTAGCGAAAAATTCGACTATCAACATAATGTGGTTGCACAAACAACGATTCAAAGTCTAGCAAACACACCAGCACAAGGTTATGCCAATGCGTGTCGTGCATTAGCACATGCTGATTTAAGAGATGAAATTGCACAAATCCAAATTCCGGTATTACTGATTGCAGGAACAGAAGATCCAGTGACAACAGTAGCAGATGCTGAGTTTATGCAGAATGCTATTAAGAACAGTCAACTTGCTAAATTGGAAGCATCACATCTTTCTAATATCGAGCAACCGCAAAGATTTACTCAGGAATTGACTAGGTTTATTCAGCAAATCTAATAGCTTAGTAGTTTAAAAGGAATTGGCCTTAAGGAGGCAAATATGGCGTCTCAGGATTACGCTGCACCAAATAAAAGTATCGATGCTCAAGCGCTGATTAATGATGCTCCACTGAGTAAATATCAATGGATGATCGCAATCATCTGTTTCTTAATTATTTTTACTGATGGTATCGATACTGCTGCGATGGGTTTTATCGCTCCAGCATTGGCTCAGGACTGGGGTGTTGATCGCTCTCAGTTAGGACCAGTAATGAGTGCTGCACTTGGTGGAATGATTATTGGAGCTTTGGTTTCTGGACCGACAGCTGACCGCTTTGGTCGAAAAATCGTTTTAGCTTTTTCGATGCTTGTGTTTGGTGGATTTACCTTGGCATCTGCTTATGCAACCAATTTAGATAGCCTTGTCGTTTTACGCTTTTTGACAGGTATTGGACTTGGTGCAGCTATGCCGAATGCCACCACATTATTTTCTGAGTATTGTCCAACCCGCATTCGGTCATTGCTCGTGACATGTATGTTTTGTGGATACAACTTGGGTATGGCTACAGGTGGTTTTATTAGTAGTTGGCTTATCCCGACCTACGGCTGGCACAGTTTATTTTTGCTCGGCGGCTGGTCACCTTTAATTTTAATGGTTTTAGTGATTGTGGTGTTACCTGAGTCTTACCGCTTTTTAATTGTGAAAGGTAAGAACCCTGAAAAAGTACGCAAAATCTTAAATCATATCGCGCCTGCTCAAATTCAAAATGCGACTGCGTTTCACGTGCCAGAAGAGAAAACCGAAACAGCTCAAAAGAAAAATGTCTTTGGAATTATGTTTTCTAAGCCATATGCGAAAGGAACACTTTTACTTTGGTTGACCTACTTCATGGGCTTAGTGGTTGTTTACTTGCTGACAAGCTGGCTACCAACGCTTATGCGTGAAACAGGTGCTTCCATGGAGCGTGCTGCGTTTATTGGCGGTTTGTTCCAGTTCGGCGGTGTAGTGAGTGCGCTGTTCATTGGTTGGGCGATGGATAAATTTAATCCGAACCGAGTCATTGCCATTTTCTACTTTGCCGCAGGTCTATTTGCGATAGCTGTTGGTCAAAGCTTAGGAAACTCAACATTACTTGCAGTATTGGTGCTTTGCGCGGGTATCGCAATTAATGGTGCGCAATCTTCAATGCCAGCGTTAAGCGCTCGTTTCTATCCAACACAGTGCCGTGCAACGGGTGTGTCTTGGATGACAGGTATTGGACGTTTCGGTGCAGTCTTTGGTGCTTGGATTGGTGCCGTACTACTCGGCAATGATTGGTCGTTTACCGCCATTCTCAGTTTATTACTAATTCCAGCGACCGCTGCGGCTGTTGCTGTATTTGTTAAATCACTTGTTGCGCATACCGATGCAACTTAATAGAGGTCTATCACAATGAATGATGAACAACGCTATAAACAAGGCATTGAAGTGCGGACTGAAGTTTTGGGTGAAAAGCATGTTGGTCGGTCTTTGCAAAACCTAAATGACTTTAACCAAGATTTCCAAAATTTTATTAGCCGTTACGCATGGGGTGAGGTGTGGTCTCGTCCGGGCTTATCACGCCATACCCGTAGTTTAGTCACTATCGCAATCTTATTGGCACTTGGCCGTGAAGACGAACTACGTATGCATTTACGTGCTTGCTTCAACAATGGCGTAACCAAAGACGATTTAAAAGAGTTGATCTTACATAGCTCACTCTATGCAGGTTTACCTGCTGCAAACGCTGCAATGCATATGGCCGAAGAAGTCTTTAAAGAGTTGGGAATAGAAGTCAACTCAGTTGCAGCGAAAGAACAGGATTAAGGAGATAAAGATGTCACAACATAGCTGGGGTGCTTACGCCCAACGTAATACAGATGATCATCCACCAGCGTATACGCCAGGTTATAAAACAAGTGTATTACGTTCGCCAAAAAATGCATTGATCTCTATTAACGAGACTTTAACTGAAGTTACTGCGCCGCATTTTTCTTCAAATTTGTTTGGTCCAAAAGATAACGACTTAATTTTGAACTATGCCAAAGATGGTTTGCCAATTGGTGAGCGTGTCATCGTTCATGGTTATGTTCGTGATCAATTTGGTCGTCCTGTAAAAAATGCACTTTTAGAAGTATGGCAAGCCAATGCTTCTGGTCGTTACCGCCATCCAAACGATAAGTTTATTGGTGCAATGGACCCTAACTTTGGTGGTTGTGGTCGTACATTAACAGACGAAAACGGTTTTTATATTTTCCGAACCATTAAACCGGGCCCGTACCCGTGGCGTAACCGTATTAATGAATGGCGTCCAGCTCATATTCATTTTTCTTTAATTGCTGATGGTTGGGCTCAGCGTCTGATTTCACAGTTTTATTTTGAAGGCGACACGCTCATCGATACTTGCCCGATCTTAAAAACGATTCCTTCTGAAGATCAACGTCGTGCATTGATTGCACTAGAAGATAAAAACAACTTTATCGAAGCTGATAGCCGTTGTTACCGTTTTGACATCACTTTACGTGGTCGTCGAGCGACTTACTTCGAAAATGAATTGACTTAATCGGGAGCACGAGCATGAATAACTGGAATTTTCAGGAATTAAAAGAAACTCCATCTCAAACGGGTGGTCCTTACGTTCACATTGGTTTGTTACCGCAACAAGCGAATATTGAAGTTTTCGAAAACAACTTTAATAACCAGTTAGTACAAGACCAAACCCAAGGCGAGCGTATTCGTCTTGAAGGTCAAGTATTTGACGGATTAGGTTTACCGCTGCGCGACGTGCTGATCGAAATTTGGCAGGCCGATGCGAACGGTATTTACCCGAGTCAGGCAGATACACGTGAGCAAAAAGCTGATCCTGCATTTCAGGGCTGGGGCCGTACAGGTGCAGACTTTGAAACGGGTGTTTGGAGCTTTAATACAATTAAGCCGGGTGCTACAGCAGGCCGTAAAGGTTCAACTCAAGCACCTCATATTGCATTAGTGATTTTCGCTCGCGGTATTAACTTAGGTCTTCACACACGTGTTTATTTTGAAGATGAAGCTGAAGCAAATGCTAACGATCCAATTCTAAATAGCATTGAATGGGCACCGCGTCGCCAAACACTTATTGCAAAACGTTCTGAAGAAAATGGTGAAGTTGTTTATCGCTTTGATATTCGTATTCAGGGCGATAACGAAACTGTATTTTTTGATATTTAAGAAACACCTAAGGCTACACCTGATTATTCAAGGATGCGTGTAGCCTTTTTAAGGATGAACGATATGAACATGAAAACATTATTAAGCCTAAGTTTACTTGCACTCCCATTTTTTACAGCACAAGTGAATGCTGAACCTGTTGCTTTAGCTACTCAAACACAACCTGCCGCTACAGCTGTTAAAACGATTGTTCCAATTACTGCAAAAACTAAAGAACAAGCATTAGCACATGCTCAAGTCATTGCAAATACGGCAGATGCTGATTTAGCAGAGTTTCGTATCGACTTACTCAGTTTTGCGAGTGATACAAAACAAGTCATTGCCTTAGGTCATGAATTGAAAAAGATTTTAGGCAATAAACCAATGATTGCCACTATTCGCACCAAAAACGAAGGGGGCCAGCTTGAAATTAGCGATGCTGATTATGGTAAGACTTATCAGGCTTATTTAAAAAATCCGTTCATGGACTGGTTAGATGTTGAAATGTTCCGTGATCAAAAAGTAGTTTCAGAAATTGTTCAAAAAGCACATCAAAAGAAAGTGCTGGTGGTCATGTCTAATCATGACTTCCAAAAAACACCAAGCCAAGATGAAATTGAAAAGCGCTTGTTAAAACAAGATCAAATGGGCGCAGATATTCTCAAAATAGCAGTAATGCCAAAATCTAAACAAGACGTTTTCACTTTAATGAACGCAACTTTAAAAGTAAGTCAGCAAACCACTAAACCATTGTTAACGATGTCGATGGGGCAATTAGGTACGATTTCTCGTGTTGCCACAGCCAATATGGGCGGAAGCTATAGCTTTGGCATGATTGGTGAGGCGTCAGCACCAGGACAAATTGATGTAACCAAGCTCAAACAGATTTTAAAAACTGTTCAACCAGCAAACCCATAAATCATAAGGACATGATGAAATGAATACATTACGTTTAACTACTCTTGCATTAGGTTTGATGGTTTCAGGAATGGCAGCGGCACAAACTTATGTTGTTGACCGTTATCAAGATGATAGTAATAAAGGTTCTTTACGCTGGGCAATTGAACAAGCCAATGCAAATTCAAGTGAAGCGAGCGACATCTTGATTCAGGCTGTAGGCAAAGCACCTTATGCAATTAAATTAAATAGCGCACTTCCTGAAATTAAAGCACCCGTCAAAATCATTGGTACCGAATGGGATAAAACTGGTGAATATATCGCAATTGATGGTTCAAACTATATTAAAGGCGAAGGGGCAAAAGCTTGCCCAGGTGCAAACCCTGAACAGTACGGAACTAATGTACGTACCATGACTTTACCGGGGTTGGTACTACGTGACGTTAACAATGTCACTTTAAAAGGTTTAGACATTCATCGTTTCTGTATTGGTGTTTTGGTTAACCGTTCAAGCAATAACCTTATTCAACATAACCGTATTAGTAATAACTATGGCGGTGCTGGTGTCATGCTTACTGGCGATGATGGGCAAGGTAACCCAACTGCAACCACGACCAATAACAACAAAGTTCTAGACAACATCTTCCAAGACAATGGTGATGGTCTAGAGATGACACGTGGGGCTGCGTTTAACTTAATTGCGAATAACCATTTTGTTTCAACGAAAGCAAACCCAGAGCCATCACAAGGTATTGAAATTTTGTGGGGTAATGACAATGCCGTAGTGGGTAATAAATTCGAAAACTACTCGGATGGCCTACAGATTAACTGGGGTAAGCGTAACTATATCGCTTACAACGAAATGACCAATAACTCGATTGGTTTTAACATGACAGGCGATGGCAACATTCTTGATAGCAATAGAGTGCATGGTAACCGTATCGGTGTAGCCATCCGCTCCGAAAAAGATGCAAACGCAAAAATTACATTGACTAAAAACCTGATTTGGGACAATGGTAAAGATATTAAACGTTGTGAAGCAGGCGGTTCATGTGTACCAAATCAGCGTTTAGGTGCAATTGTATTTAGTGTGCCTGCACTTGAGCACGAAGGATTCGTAGGATCGCGTGGGGGCGGTGTAGTTGTAGATCCATCTAAACAACAAAAAACTTGTACGCAGCCAAACCAACAAAACTGTAATGCTCAGCCGAATCAGGGCATTAAAGCACCTAAGTTAATCGCTAATAAAGGTTCAGTGGCTGTAGAAATTAATGGTTTACCAAGCCAACGCTATCAAGTGGAGTTCTTTGGAAATCAAAATGCGGCATCAAAAGAAGCTGAGCAATATTTAGGAGCTGTTACCGTTGCTACAGATGCCGAAGGTAATGCAAAAGCGAATTGGAAGCCAACTGTAAAAGTTGCCTCAATTACAGCAAATGTAACTGATCGCTTTGGGGCGACGTCTGAACTTAGTTCGGCCGTACAAACTAAATAATAACAATAAGGGAAGCGCCTCACACAGAGGCGCAGCATAGAAATGATAAAAGGGATTTGAAATGCCAAATTTAATGAAACTGAGTGTGTTAACAATCGCTGTATTAGGCAGTCAATTTGCGCTTGCTAATGAGCCGTGGTCACAAGATCGTCAATGGTTGCTTGGTGACTGGAATGGAAAACGCCAGCAGCTAGAGCAACAAGGTTATAAATTTACAGCTTCTATTATGAGCCAAGCTGCCACAAATTTAGATGGTGGTTATAACGATAGCAATACATTTGAAAATGCTGCACAGCTTTCTTTAGGTGCAAACTTCGATTTAGAAAAAATTGCTGGATGGAAAGATACGACAGCGAGTCTAGTCGTGACTAAACGTGACGGCAATGCATTAACTCTTGAGCGTATTAAAGACCCACGTTCTAGCCAATTGGGTAATGCTCAAGAGATTTATGGACGCGGTAAAATCTGGCGTTTATCTCAAGCATGGGTGAAAAAAGGTTTCGTTGATAACACCGTACAGGTCAAATTTGGTCGTATGGGAATGTCAGAGGACTTTAATAGTTCTCAATGTGAGTTTCAGAATTTATTGCTTTGCGGTGGCCAGCTAGGAAAATCAATTGGTTCAATTTGGTATAACTCGCCAGTTGGTGTTTGGGCGACAAATGTTAAATATCAGTTTGCACCTGAGTGGACTTTGGGGTTGGGTGTGTATGAGGTCAATCCAGACAACATTAAAACCGAATCAAATAGTGATGGTTTTAATCTGGATATGAACAACGTAAAGGGCGCAACCATACCAGTTGAGCTTACATGGAAACCAAAACTTGCTGCTTTTAATGGTTTACCGGGTGAATATAAAGTAGGTGTGCTGTACTCAACCCCAGAAGCGAATGATATTAAGACTGCGGGTAAAGTTCATGATGGAAAACAAAGTTTCTGGCTTAATGCCCAGCAACAACTCAGTCATGCCGGCGAAGATCCGAAACGCGGTTTATATATTAGTTTTAACGGCGTTGTAAATGATAAAGCAACGACTTTTGTTCAAAGTACGCAACAGCTTGCTCTTTGGTATAAGGGGCCATTTGATAGCCGTCCAAATGATTCGATTGGTTTTGGTATTGCCAATTATGTGGTCAATGATCGTGCTAAAGATAAGCAGATAGCAACAAATGAAAGTCGTGGATACTATAGCTATGATTCGATTGCATCTGACTATATTCCAATTCAAGACGACGAGCTAAATGTCGAGCTGAACTATACCTACCAATGGTCTCCGGCCGTCATGTTACGTCCAAACATTCAGTATATCCATCAACCTGCGGGTGTAAAAGAGGTCGATGATGCTTGGGTGGCAGGCTTGAGTGTAAAAGTTAATTTTTAACAGTATTTATGGCTGGTTAGACATGGTTTAACTGGCTCAAATGCTTGAACTATTCGGGTTCAGTATATGTGGAGTAGGATCTATGTCTGAGTCAGATTCTAAGTTTCATATCTTATTCAAAATATGGTGTTTTATTTTAGGCTTTGCTTTATTGGCTACAGGTGTTTTTTACATTGTAGGCGGTGGAAAGCTAGTATCACTCGGCGGTTCTTGGTATTTCTTGGTTGCAGGGCTATTTATTACCCTTTCTGCAATTAGTATTTTCCGAAAAAAAGCGCTTGGTGTCTGGATTTTTGCGGCTGTCTTTGTTGGCACCGTAATTTGGTCACTGGTTGATGCGGGCTGGGAATTCTGGCCATTATTCTCGCGTTTAATGTTTCCTGCTGGTCTTTTTGCTGCTTTATTATTTACGCTACCTTCAATTCGACGCTACCAATTTCAAACCAGTTTGGCATCTTCATCTTATGCAGTAGGTGGATTAGTTTTAGTTGGTATGTTGATTGCGCTTTACCAGATGTTCCAACCGCATCCAACGGTAGCAAGTTCAGGTGAAAAGCTCCCTTTAGTACCAGTTGACCCAGCCAAAAAACAGATGAATTGGGAAAATTATGGAAATGATGCAGGTGGTAGTCGCTTTGTTGCTCTCGATCAAATTAACAGAGATAACGTTCATAAACTAAAAGAAGCTTGGCGCTTTAGAACAGGCGATTTTACAACGGGTAGTGGCAATGGTGCTGAAGATCAAATGACACCACTACAGGTTGGAAATAAAGTCTTCTTATGTACACCACATAATAATATTTTTGCGATAGATGCTGACTCAGGTAAAAAGCTCTGGAAAGCTGAAGTGAACTCGAAAGCCGATGCTTGGGAACGTTGTCGCGGTGTTGCATACTTTGATTCAACTAAACCACTTGTTCAACCAACTTTAGCGGGTGCAAATGCAGTAACCGCGGTTGCAACAAATACGTCATGTCCACGTCGTGTATATACCAATACACCTGATGGTCGTTTAATTGCAGTCAATGCAGATAACGGTCAGCGCTGTGCTGATTTTGGTGTAAATGGAACGGTTGATTTATTGGAAGGACTTGGGGCGGGAACAAAAGCGCCACGTTTTGAAGTGACTTCTGCACCGACTATTGCGGGTACGACCATTGTGGTGGGTAGCCGTATTGCTGACAACGTAGCAGCAGATATGCCGGGTGGTGT
This sequence comes from Acinetobacter sp. WU_MDCI_Abxe161, assembly GCF_025514355.1. Lineage (NCBI taxonomy): Bacteria > Pseudomonadati > Pseudomonadota > Gammaproteobacteria > Moraxellales > Moraxellaceae > Acinetobacter > Acinetobacter sp. WU_MDCI_Abxe161. The sequence goes on along the minus strand of NZ_JAHPTU010000020.1, from coordinate 33,872 downwards.
TATCCGTGGCTATGACGTGATTACAGGTAAACTTCGCTGGGCGTTTGATCCGCGTAATCCAGATCCTAACTATGTTCTTAAACCGGGTGAAACCTATAAACGTAGTTCGGCAAACTCTTGGGCTGCAATGTCGTATGATCCGCAAATGAATACGGTGTTCTTACCTATGGGTAGTTCATCTGTCGACATTTGGGGCGGTAACCGTAATCCGTTAGATCATAAATACAATACTTCTGTTTTGGCACTTGATGCGACAACAGGTAAAGAAAAGTGGGTATATCAAACTGTTCATAATGATTTATGGGACTTTGACTTACCCATGCAACCAAGTCTAGTCGACTTTCCATTAAAAGACGGTACGACTAAACCTGCTGTTGTCATTGGAACCAAATCAGGTCAATTCTTTGTGCTTGACCGCGTAACTGGTAAACCGCTAACTAAAGTAGTTGAACAACCTGTGAAAGCAGCAAATATCCCGGGTGAGCAATACAGTGCAACTCAACCACGTTCAGTTGAAATGCCTCAAATTGGTAATCAGACTTTAACTGAGTCAGATATGTGGGGTGCTACGCCATTTGACCAACTGATGTGCCGTATTAACTTTAAGTCAATGCGTTACGAAGGTCTATTTACTGCACCGGGTACTGACGTTTCATTAAGTTTCCCGGGTTCTTTGGGTGGCATGAACTGGGGTAGTATTGCTTTTGATCCAACTCATCGTTATATGTTCGTGAACGATATGCGCCTTGGATTATGGATTCAATTAATGGAGCAAACTCCTGAAGACATTAAGATTCAAGCGAATGGTGGGGAAAAAGTAAACACAGGTATGGGGGCTGTACCAATGAAAGGTACGCCGTATAAAGTGAATAAAAACCGCTTTATGTCAGCATTAAGCATTCCTTGTCAGAAACCGCCGTTTGGTACGATGACTGCGATTGATTTGAAAACTCGTCAAGTTGCGTGGCAGGTACCATTAGGTACAGTTGAAGATACAGGTCCTATGGGAATTAAAATGGGCTTAAAAGCACCGATCGGTATGCCAACCATTGGTGGTCCGATGGCAACACAAGGCGGTTTGGTTTTCTTTGCTGCAACACAAGACTACTACTTACGTGCATTTGATTCATCTACAGGTAAAGAATTATGGAAATCACGTATACCAGTAGGTAGTCAGGGCACACCAATAAGCTATGTTTCACCTAAAACAGGTAAACAATATGTGGTTGTTACCGCAGGTGGAGCACGTCAATCACCTGATCATGGCGATTATGTGATCGCTTATACTTTAGAACAGTAATTAAATAAGGCAAAAGAGAGAATTTCTCTTTTGCCTTTTATTTTTAATATATTTTTTATATAAAAGAAGAAAAGTATATTCTATATTTTTAACTAGATAGCTTTACCAAATAGTAAAAAAGTGCTTGAAGTTATTATCAAACTTAAAATTTTCTTAAAAGTTATTTATCTTGAACACTAGGCACAGCCGAACTATTAAGCATTTTCTTATAATGTTTTACCTATAAATAAAAGGCAGGAATTTATTAAGTTTTGTTTAACTTAAAGTTGTGAATTTTAATTAGAAATAAACATTATCAAGTTTTTGATAGAGAAAATTAGGGTATTTTTGTTGGAAAAATGAGCGTAAATATATACTTATATTATATTTATATAATTTATTGGGTTGCGTTAGAATGGTCGTCGCAGATTATTACTACCCAGTAATAATTTGTATTTCAGGAATTTAAGCTCTTTTTAGCTTAAGGCTCATCGCAAGATGAGCCTTTTTTTATGACTTGACGAAAGCTATTTTTAACTACTATTAAAATAGCCTAAGTAAAATTAAGCAAATAAATACTGATGAGAATCACAAAAAATAGTCTTTAATGACAAGAAGTGTCTGATTTGTTAAATTAAAGCCACTTGATAATAATAGGTGATACGATGAGATTTTTGGTTCTTGCAACTTTATCTGGTTTAGCTTTGATGGGTTGTGCTTCTGTTCAGCAAGCACCGAATACACAAGAGACAATTCGCTATGCTTCTAGTCCATGCTTTGGCGCATGCCCAATCTATTCTGTAGAAGTAACACCTACGGGTTTAATTCGTTTTGAAGGTAAACAATATACTAAAGCTATCGGTGTTAAAGAAATTCAAGGTAGCGTAAAAGATTATAAAAAACTTGCAGATGATCTAAAAACTTACCGACCTGAAACAGGTACACAAGCGAAAACTGGTGGATGTCAGCAAACTGCAACAGATATGTCTAGCTATTACATTTCATGGATTCAACCAAATGGTACAGAAACTAAATTAAGCCATTATAAAGGTTGCATATCTCCAGCAAATAGTAGACTTAATAAGATTATGGATAGCTTGCCAGATCAATTAGGCATTAAAAATCTAATTTAATGACAAAAGCCCCAAAACTTTGGGGCTTTTTCTTGTTAAGAATAATTATAAACTTAAAAATTTTATTTTAAGTACTCCTAAACAAATCAGCGTATAATACAAATTATAAAAACATATATTGTTTAGAGTGGTTATATGTCAAATATTGTATATGCATTTGTAGGTGGTTTATTACTCGGCATCGCAACAGTTGGATATTTATATATAAATGGTCGTATAGCCGGAATTAGTGGATTGCTTGCTCAAGTTATAAATCCTACTAAAGATATTTTTAAAAGTTCAGCATTTTGGTTTATTGCTGGACTCGTGATTACACCTTTCATATATGGCTATTTCTATCAGCCTGAAATTGAAATTAAAGCGAACACATTTGCACTTATTTTAGCAGGTGTACTGGTTGGCTTTGGAACACGGTTAGGCGCTGGATGTACAAGCGGCCATGGTATTTGTGGTATGAGCAGGTTATCAAAACGCTCAATAGTGGCGACAGCAGTTTTTATGTTTGCTGGCATGTTAACGGTTTATATCATTCGTCACGTGTTGGGGTAATCCTATGAAAAATATTTTTGCTTTTATATTTGGTGGTTTGTTTTCATTAGGTTTAATGATTTCTGGTATGTCTAATCCTGAAAAGGTATTAGGTTTTTTAGATATCTTTGGGCAGTGGGATATTAGCTTAATGTTTGTGATGTTAGGTGCAATTGTTGTGGCATTTATTCCATTTCAAAAGGCTATAAAAAGCCCTAAAACACTTTTTAATGAACAAATTCAATTACCAACAAATACACAGATTGACCAAAGGTTAATTGTTGGGGCTTTTATTTTCGGTATAGGCTGGGGAATAGCAGGGATATGTCCAGCGCCTGCTTTAACGCTTATAGGGTTAGGACATTTTGAAGCGCTTTATTTTATTGTCGCTATGTTATTAGGAATGTTTATTTACCGAGTCTTAAATAAAGGAAATTAAACCTATGCAACAACCTCTAGTAAAAGATTTTTTTGATGGAAACACCAATACTTTTAGTTATGTTGTTGCAGATTTAGCGACTCATCAATGTGCAATTATTGATAGTGTACTTGACTACGATGCTGCATCAGCCACTACAAAAACAACCAATGCCGATCGTATTATCGATTATGTTTTGGCTCAAAACTTTAAAGTGCAATGGATTTTAGAAACTCACGTCCATGCCGACCATATGACCGCGGCTCAATATTTAAAATCTCAATTGGGCGGTACAATTGCGATTAGTCAAAAAATCTCAATCGTACAAGAAACATTTTCGGCTATCTATAATTTTGATTTTAAGAAATTCAATGAAAATCAGCCTTTTGATTATTTGTTCGAAGATTATGAACATTTCAAAATAGGGGATATAGTAGCGTATAACATTCCTACACCAGGGCATACACCTGCTTGCTTAAGCTATGTGATTGCTGATGCCGTTTTTGTAGGTGATACTTTATTTATGCCTGATTATGGCTCAGCGAGATGTGACTTTCCTAAAGGAAGTGCTGCTGAGCTTTATGATTCGGTACAAAAGCTTTACCAACTTCCTGGCGAAATGCGTATGTTCTTATGCCATGACTATAAACCCGAAGGTCGTGATGAATATATCTGTCAAACAGATATTAAAACTCAGAAGCAAAGCAACATTCATTTAAACCGACGCGTTTCTAAGGACTCATTCATAAGAATGCGCCAAGAACGAGATGCAACTTTGGCAATGCCAAAATTAATTTTGCCTTCAATTCAAATTAATATGAACGGTGGAAATTTTCCGGAACCTGAAGCGAATGGCATCCGCTATTTAAAAATTCCATTCAATTACTTCTAAAAATAGCCTAAGCAACTCTTCAAATTACCATCATTCTCTCCATAAATAGCCTAAACAAATAATAAAATTATCTTCTAAAAATAGCCTAAGTAAGATTTAAAGAACTTGTCTCAAATCCCGCGAAGTCTCTTGCAATAAAGGCAAAATGTGTTGAATTAAATATTCTTCAGTTGTTTTCATAGTAGGTGAAACAATATTTAAAGCTGCAACGACTTTAAAGTCTTGTCCATAAATCGGTACGGCGAGCGCATGAACTCCTAATTCATGTTCTTCACGCGAATAACACCAGTCTTGTTCTCGAATCTCTTTTAGTAACTCTAAAAATTTATCATTTTCGACATGGGTATATTTAGTTAAACGCTGAAGTGGATATTTTTGAAGCCAGTCGAGTTGTTCTTGTTGGCTTAAATGTGCCAGTAAAATTTTACCCGCCGAGGTCGCATGAGCAGGTAGGCGGTTACCTAAGTGTAAGCCATATGGATTTACACGGTCTGTTTGCTGGTGCGCGGCACTACGGGCAATGGTAATGGCTTCATACCCATCAAGTACCATCACCGAGTAAATGAGAGATGTTTGGTTGGTTAGAAGATTTAATAAAGGTTGAGATACTTTCGGAAGTTGGGCTGCACCCAAATAAGCTCCTGAAAACTTCAAAACTTTAGGTGTTAAATAGTAATAGTGACCATCTGATTCAAGATAACCTAGATATTCTAAAGTTAATAAATGGCGTCTTGCTGCCGCTCGAGTGAGTCCGGTTTTTTCGGCCGCCATCGAAATATTTAAACGATGTTGATTACTACTAAAGCTATCTAAAATTGCCATGCCTTTACCGATGCCAGCAATGTAATCTTCATGACGAATCGTTTTTTTGTTGTCCTGATTCTGGATTATCCGTTCATCTTTACTCATTACTGATCCTTGTACGATAAAAGCTTAGTAGATCAATTTGCTTTACTGAAAAAGTTTAATAATTTCATGTCGCAAAAATTGATGCCTTAAATTATCCCTTAAATCTTCGTGCCAAAACATACCCATTTTAATATTGGTTATCTCAAAAGGTAGGGAATGTAAGCAAATTTCTGGACTATAAGATAAATGCTGCAAAATCATACGAGGCATCGTCAATATTGCGTTGGCTTGAGCACCTAAAACTTGTAGCGCCGTTGAGTAGTTCTGACAGCGCATAAATACATTTCTTGAAATTTTTTGATGTTGGTTTAGATAAATATCTTCAAGTAACGCGCCTGTACGGCGTGACGAAACACCGATATGTCGACCACTAATATAGCTCGATAAATCGACTTCTTTAAGTTGACTGCAAATGACGAACTCATCTGTTACCAAATGGTCAAAGGTAATTTTTGGAGATAAATATTGTTCTAGGTCAATCACAAAATCGAGCTGCTGTGTTGCCAAGTCCGCCATAATATGTTTTCGATCTAGCTTCATACTAACAAACTGCAAATCTAAATTAAGATTTTGAAAGTGTTGAGCGAGTCTTGGAAGAATAATCGGCTCAATTTCATCATGCACGGCGATTTTTAAATTTTTTAGACTTGTTGGATCAAAGACGTGTTTCTGTTGGCTAATATTTTGAATCGTTAAAAGTGCTTGTTTCACTGTCGGATAAATTTGTTCTGCAAAAGGAGTGGCTGACATTTTATTGCCTACTCGTGTAAACACATCATCTTCAAGTTGCTGACGTAATCTTTGCAAGGCGTGACTTGCCGCTGACTGCGTAATATTAAGACTACTTGCCGCATTTGAAATACTTTTTTGCTCATAAATCGCGATAAAAAGTGGATATAAATTGATATCAATTCGATGAAAAAAGCTTAGGTCTAGGCCATGCAGGTTATGAATATCATTCATGATGTGTTATTTAATAAAATCATTTCATTCATATTAAGTTTCAAGTTATGTTGATGTAAAGACCAAATAATGATGTAAAGGAAAAAGAATGTTTGAACTCTCAAAAAAAGCTCAGGACTTCACCGAGCGAACTAGAAAATTTATTTTAGAAGAAATAGAACCTGTTGAAGCAAAATTTTGGGAAGAAGTTCATGAGTTAAATCCAGATGGAAACTGGAAAAAATGGCAATGGCCAGAGCTCTTAGAAACTCTGAAATCTAAAGCGAAGGAAGCTGGCCTTTGGAATATGTTTTTACCCGATGAAAAGCTGGGCGCTGGGTTAACTGTTCAAGAATATGCGCATATAGCCGAATTAACTGGTCGTAGTTTATTAGCGCCTACGGTTTTTAACTGTAATGCACCAGATACGGGAAATATGGAATTGTTATGGCGCTATGGTAGTGAACAACAAAAACAGCAATGGCTACAGCCTTTATTGGACGGCAAAATTCGTTCGGTTTTTTGTATGACTGAACCCGAGGTTGCTTCAAGTGATGCAACCAATATGCAAGCGACTGCCTTGATCGAAGGTAATGAAATTGTTTTAAATGGCAAAAAATGGTGGTCATCTGGTTTAGGTGATCCAAATGCCAAAGTCATTATTTTTATGGCGCATACTCCAGATGAAACCAAAGACCGTCATCATCAACACTCTATGGTTTTAGTACCGATTGATACGGCAGGTGTTGAAATTCAGCGGATGTTACCTGTTTTTGGTGACTACGATGCACCGCATGGACATGGTGAAGTTCATTTTAATAATGTTCGAGTACCTATCGAAAACTTTATTGGCGGAGCGGGGCAAGGTTTTGAAATTGCCCAAGGTCGCTTAGGACCAGGACGTATTCACCATTGCATGCGTTGCATCGGAGCTGCTGAAAAAGCGCTAGAACTTATGATTGATCGCGGCATGTCTAGAACAGCGTTTGGCAAAGAAATTTTGAAACTCGGTGGAAACCTCGAACGCGTGGCTGATGCCCGAGTCGCCATAGATCAAGCTAGACTTTTAACCTTGTATGCTGCTTATAAAATGGATACTTTAGGAAATATGGCTGCTTTAACAGAAATATCTGCAATTAAAGTGGTCGCTCCGAGTGTTTTAGAAAAAGTAGTCGATATGGCGATTCAGCTACATGGCGGTGCGGGTGTTTCAAGAGATACACCATTAACAGGTTTCTTTGCCCAAGCACGCAGTTTACGTTTAGCTGATGGTCCAGATGAAGTACATAAAGGCATGATTGCCAAATTAGAGTTGGCCAAACGTGGTTATGGTCGTCATAAGAAAGTATAAGTTTAAAGGAAGTGAATATGTCGGTAATTGATATAGGCGGTGAAGTACGTAAAGGTGAAGAGCTTGATATTGGGGCAGTTGAAAACTGGTTAAAAAGCCAAGGTGTTGAGTTGGTTGGTCCAGCAGTTGTTACTCAATATACAGGTGGAGCGTCGAATTGGACTTATCGTTTAAAGTATGAAAATACCGATTTAATTTTACGGCGTCCCCCAAAAGGAACAAAAGCGAAGTCAGCCCACGATATGGCCCGTGAATATATGGTGCAGAAAAATCTTGCACCTTATTATCCAGTGCTTCCTAAAATGGTGGCACTTTGTCAGGATGAATCGGTCATTGGCTGTGATTTTTATGTCATGGAACGCATTGAAGGTATTATTCCTCGTGCAAAACTACCGCCTGAGCTTGGTTTTAATGAAGATGATGTCCATCAACTTTGTGTAAATGTTATTGATAAGTTGATTGAGCTACATCAAGTTCCTTATGAGAACACGCCTTTAGCTGAACTTGGCAAAGGTACAGGATATTGCCGTAGACAAGTTGAGGGTTGGGATAAGCGTTATGAAAAGGTTCGCACAATTAATGTCCCTTCATTTAAATATGTTCGAAAATGGCTAAACGATAATATCCCTCAAGACTCGACGACTTGTATTATTCACAATGATTGGCGTTTTGATAATGTGATTTTAGATCCAGAGCATCCAACAGAAGTGATTGGTGTGCTCGATTGGGAAATGGCGACCTTGGGTGATCCATTAATGGACTTGGGAAGTGCCTTGGCCTATTGGGTTGAGCCAACGGATAACATGATTTTTAGATCGACGCGCCGTCAGCCAACTCACTTAAAGGGAATGTTCTCTCGAAAAGAAGTGGTTGAGTATTATTTGCAAAAAACAGGTCTGAAACCTACAAATTGGGCTTTTTATGAAGTGTTTGGTGTATTTCGTTTAGCCGTGATTGCCCAGCAAATCTATTACCGTTATTACCATAAACAAACCCGAAACCCTGCTTTTAAAGATTTCTGGATTGTCATTCATGCACTACATATCCGAGCTTTAAAACTTATCGCGCAGCAAAAATTGCAAGAATCAGAATTTGCTCAGCAATCTCTACAGAAAATACAGGGTATTTTAAGAAGATGACCACAATTTATCTGGTAAGACATGGGCAGGCATCATTTGGTAAAAGTAATTATGATGAGCTGTCTGAAAATGGTGAAGCTCAAGCGACTTTATTAGGCCAATATTTTAAGCAAATATTGAAAGAACAACCGTATGTAGTTGCGGGAACTATGCAGCGCCATGAGCAAACTGCAAAGCTCGCACTCAATGAATGCTTCCCAGATGCGGTAATTCATCATAATAATTTATGGAATGAGTTTAATCATCAACAGGTTTTTGCCCGTTATGAGCCGCATTTTGAACAGCCCGAACTTTTAAAAGCTGATGTCGCACAAGAACAAAACCCGCGTGCTTATCTTGCCAAAATATTTGAAGGCGCCATTGGACGATGGACTGATGGTGATTTTCATCATGAATATGATGAGTCTTGGCCGCACTTTAAGGAAAGAGTCGAAACGGCATTGCAGCAACTTTGTGATGATTTGGCAAAAACCAAGCCTCGCTATGCAGTTGTTTTTACTTCTGGTGGTGTCATTTCAGTAGCAATTGGCAAACTGCTTGAACTTAGCCCCAATCGAACTTTTGCTTTGAATTGGGCAATTGCTAATACAAGCCTCACCACTTTGCGTTTGGTTGGAAATGAAGCTCAGGTTTTAAGCTTAAATGAACATCATTTTATAAAAGCTGAACGTCCAGATTTACTGACATGGATTTAAAAATAAGGATAAAACATGGCAAAGACAATTTTAATTACAGGTGCAAGTTCAGGTCTTGGCGCGGGTATGGCGCATGAATTTGCAGCCAAAGGCTATAACTTAGCAATTTGTGCACGCCGTTTAGACAGATTGGAAGATTTAAAAACTGAACTTGAAAATCAGTATGGTATTAAAGTCATTGCAAAAAGTCTGGATGTCACCAATTACGATCAGGTTTTTGAAGTATTTCGCGCCTTTAAACAAGAATTTGGCTATTTAGACCGAATTATTGTAAATGCGGGAGTCGGAAATGGCCGCCGCATTGGTAAAGGTAATTTTGAAATTAATAAGGCAACTGCTGAAACGAACTTTATTTCTGCTTTAGCGCAATGTGAAGCAGCGGTTGAAATTTTTAGAGCACAAAACGCAGGTCATTTGGTGGTGATGTCATCCATGAGTGCTATGCGCGGATTACCAAAACATTTATCGACCTATGCGGCCAGTAAAGCTGCGGTGGCTCACTTGGCCGAAGGTATTCGTGCAGAATTATTAGATACACCAATTAAAGTTTCTACAATTTTCCCGGGTTACATCCGTACCGAAATGAATGAAGGCGCTAAACATTTGCCATTTGAAGTCGATACCAAAACTGGATGTAAAGCTTTAGTCAAAGCTATTGAAAAACAACCTGTAAAGGCTTATGTGCCGCAGTGGCCATGGTTACCTATGAGTATTGCTATGAAAGTTTTACCTCTAAAGTTGGTCAATAAATTAGGATAAAAAATTACCCCCTAAACTTTAGGGGGTAATTTTTATTTAGAATTTTTTGGTGTAATTGACAAAAAAGCGGTCTTCACCAAAGTCATTGCCATGTTTAACGTTGTAATCAATACGAATGTATTGCAGGGCAATGCCTTTTAAGAATGGTTGCTGGAACGCATAGTTTAAAATCACATTTGACTCGGTTTCATGATTTTTCTCACCATTGGCTGCTTTAAAGTCATGACCGTAAACATATTTCACCATCGCATTTAAACCCGGCACATAATCTTTAAAGTCATAGCCGTACATGACATGGTAAGACTTTTCATCTTCTTTAAAGAAACCTGTAGCATTCCAATTAATGAAATAGGTTTCTGGTAAGAAGCCATCTGGTAGCGGGTAAGCCGATTCACCAATAATTTGTTGGTAACCTAAACCAAAGGTATGGTTTTTTACTTTAACGGTTTCAAGTAATCCGATGTTCTGCGCATCAATATCAAAAGTATTGCCGTCATCTTTTGCATTAAAGTACTTAAACTTAGAGGTAAGGGCAAAAGTTGGCTTCTTCCACGTATGTTCAAGTCCAACATAATGCTTGTTATATAGATCTTCCAAATTACCGAAGTAATATTCACCCTTTAAAGACGGCGTAAATTGATAGCGTAGGTCAATGTAGTTAAGGCCATCAGATTCTTTAGTAATTCCATTTGCAGTAAATGAAAACTTTTTAAAGTCTTCTTCATTTCTTGGAGACACTTTTTCAACCCGACCAATTTCTGCGTAAAGCTGATCTGAAAGTTGCGACTTTAAGTTAGTTCCCCAATATGAAGTGAGTAACTGACGGCTAGCATCAACAGCTGTTACAGGTAAATCTAGCCAGAGTTCACCGATACTTAAAAGAGTTCTGTCATAACCCAGCTTTAAAGTCGCACCGTATTTTAAATAGTCCGATGCCTGAGATTGTGTTTCTTTATTAAAAGGCAAAACTGTGTCGGCAACATGTTTGTCTGAACTTAGGCGCACGGCGTATTGGACAGAAGCATCGGCCCCAATCGTGATTGGCTTATCTGCTATGACTAAGGGAGTGTCATGCATTTTTGATTTATAAAATAATGACGCTGCCTGAGACCAACTGCCGGTATCTTTGAGTGCATCGTTATCAAAATCACGATTGATATATGCATTTTTTAAAGTGAATTTCCATTCTTCTTCAGTTTGCTGATTCGGATTTGCAGCCCATGAGCTGCTGCACATAAGTAATAAAGTAGTAACAGCTAAAGTGTGTGGTTTAAAACGGTGAAATAATTCCATAATCCATTTCCAGATATATGCCTGTCCTCGGCAATACTTAATTTTGAATATTTCGGTACTCTCTATGTGTTTAGATAGAGAGTACTTTTTTGCAATTATTGAGATCTATTAATTTAATTTTTCAAGTTTCATGCTTTCACTAAAGAATTTGCAGCCTTTAAAAAGCAGAATTAAAGCCAGTACACAAGACAGACCACCTACAATAGATAAAGAAGAACCTACCATTAACGGACTACCAAAAACTTTATCTGTAATAATGGCTACCAATGTTGTACCAATACCGAGACCAATTAAATTGCTCACCAAAAGGAAGAGGGCAGAAAGTCGTGCTCTAAATTGGTTTGGAGCTAACATTTGCAAAGCAGTTGCCGAAATCACTAAAGGGAAAGACGCAAAGAACATTGCCGGAATCAGTAAGCTGACTGAAAGCCAAAGCTGATCTGTTTGGGTAAAAAATGCAATCGGAATAATCAGGCCAACAATCCCAATCACACCTGTGAACATCGGTGCATCTTGACGACCTTTTTTAATAAACCAGTCGTTTAACCAACCTGCACAAAACACACCTAATGTATTTGCGATTAATAGAATCGTGCCAAGCATATAGCCTGTTTCTGTCGGCGCAAGTTGAAACTTTCGAATATAAAATGCAGGTGTCCAGCTAGTTAGGCTATAGAGTGCCATTGCATAAAAGGTAAAACCTAAATAATGACAAGCAAAAGTTTTCGAATGTTTTTTAATAAACTGAAGACATTGTGTGAATTTAACTTGGTCGACTTGTCCATGTTGGTTGAGCTGTTGTCCTTTACGCGCAGGGTCTTTAACGGTCAAAATAAATAACAACCCAATAATAATGCCGGGTAAACCCACCACTAAAAAGGCAATTTGCCATGCTTTAAGTGCGCCTAATAGTGGAACTTCAATAAGTGTCACGCCTTTAAGCAAGTTAATGACATAGCCACCCACTAAAAAGGCAATACCGCCCCCTAAAAAAGCACCAATTGAATAAATCCCAACAGCGCGGCCTAGTTTGTCTTTACTAAACATGTCGCTAAACATTGAATAAGCAGCTGGAGATAACGCAGCTTCACCGACACCTACTGCCATACGGCTTAAAAACAGTTGAATAAAGTTTTTACTTAAACCACAAGTTGCCGTTGCTAGACTCCAAACAATAATCCCGATTGAAATCAGTTTTGGTCGTGAAAAACGGTCAGCAATATAGGCGAGTGGTAATCCCATAACCGCGTAGAATAGTGAAAAGGCAAGACCATGTAACAAACTAAATTGGGTATCTGAAAGTTGGAGATCTGCTTTGATGGGTTCAATCATCAGTGCCAGAATTTGGCGATCAATAAATGAAAATATATATGCCAACATACAAAGTATGACTACATACCATGCATAGGCATTGCTTTTCTTCTGTGTCCTTTCAACAGCGATATTACTTTGGTTCATACACTTAATCCTTATGTATAAAACGCTTTAAAGAAATTGATATCTAACTTTTATTATTCCTCTGAAGTTTTCGATACTTTTCCCCCTTTAGATCAGAATAATAAATAGGCTAGAAATGAGTAATTTGGTCTCGTACAGACCGGAAGAGAGTGTCTAAATCCAATTAGGAAGTAATTGGATTTTTAAGATCATGGAATTATTATTTTCTTTTTATATGTAAAATTCCATTACTTGTTGAGTATGTTAGAATACTTAAAAAGTATGTTAAGTAGAAATATACGAATATTTTACTGAGGTAATAATTTGATTCTATTTATTTTAATAAAGGAGCAGTTAAAGAAGATAAATTTTTAACTGCTCAAAAGGGCTAATTTTTATTGAAAGAAATATCTAACTTGATGGCATAAGATCAAATAATTTCTTTAACTGAGAATTTAAATTGTGCAGTTCATCTTCTGAAAAAGCATTCAGGATGCCTGCCAAGGTGACCACACTAATTTGATTAATCTGTTCAACCAGCTCAATACCTTTGGCTGTTAATTTCACCATCGAGATGCGTTCATCGGAAGTAGAAGAGTAGACCTCGACAATTCCATCTTCTACCAACCGATATACAGCTTTGGTTGCGGTAGTTAATTTTAAAGTAGAAAGATTGGCGATGTCGGTGATACTGGCTTCCCCAAGAGCATTAGTACTTAAAATAATTTTACGGCGTGTATTATCGATACCTAGTTTTTTTATTGATTTTTCAATCAGTTGTGAATACTTTCCATTCACTTGGGAAACCCAAAAAAAAGGAAAATTTTGAATACTCGACGGTTCTTTATTAGGAAGAAATTGTTCTAAATGATCAAGCATAGCTAAGCAATAACTTAGTGAAAAAAGGGTAATCCTATTATAAACAAATTTTTGCCTATTTCCTTGACAACAAATTATAAAAAATACTTGACAATTCCATTAAATTTTCCGATATTTTAATTAATGAATAAAAATACATGGAAAAGTGAATGAATATTGTTAGCCAAAGCGTGCACAAAGGAAGTGGCAAGCTCAAGGTGATGGTGAAGGACACAATTGATATTCAAGGTCTAAAAACCATTGCTGGCAGTCGAGCTTTATTAAATGTTGAACCTGCGCACGATGATGCTGAGGTGGTTAAAAACATCTTGCAAGCTGACTGCGAAATTATTGGTAAGACAAATTTGCACGAATTGGCTTTTGGTATTACAGGCATTAATCACGCTTTTGGTACACCTGTTAATCCTAAATATCCTGAACTTATTCCAGGTGGGTCTTCGAGTGGTTCGGCTGCAGCAGTTGCTGCAAAGCAAGCTGACTTTACTTTAGGAACAGACACGGGCGGCTCTATCCGTATGCCCGCTGCGTGCTGCGGAGTTTTTGGTTTAAAACCAACCTTTGGTCGTGTTAGCAGAAAAGGCGTATATCCGCCGTCAAGTTCTTTAGATTGCGTTGGCCCTTTTGCAAATTCAGTCGAGATGATTGAAAAGGCTATGCAAATTATTGATCCGACTTTTAACCCTACCCAATGTACTAGCACACCGAGACTCGCTGTGCTGGATGTAAAAGCAGATGAGGTTATTTGGAACTGTATTTATCAAGCACTTCAAAAAGCCAATTTACAGACCACTTTAGAAAAAGTTGATCATTTTGAAGCGGCTTTTGATGCAGGCATGCAGATTATTAATTATGAAAATTGGCAAGCTTTTGGTGAGTTAACTCAAACAGGCTTAGTTGGTTCTGATGTAAATGGTCGTTTATTAAAAGCTGCCGCAACAACTTTAGAGCAAGTGCAACAAGCGGAAGTTGTGAAAGCGCAGCTGACCCAAGAACTTGATGCTCTACTAGAAAAATATGATGCATTGGTTTTACCGACACTTCCACAAATTCCACCGAAAGTTTCCGAAGCTGAAAACACAGTCGCTTTTTTAAATCTTACGGGTTTAGTTCGACCATTTAATTTATCAGGACATCCAGCCATTTCAGTGCCACTTGAAACCAGTGAAGGGTTACCTGTGGGCCTACAGATCGTATCAAAGCATCAAAAAGATGAGCAATTATGCGCTATAGCTAAATTTTGTGTTGATGCAATGCAATAAATTACAAGGAGTTAGATGATGAATAAGTTGTCTAAAATGGAGTTTGCTTCTCAAGACAAAGCAGTTGACTTAGATGCTTTGTGCCAAGAAATACGTGAGCGTGCCTGTACAGGTGAATTCGATAATCAGGCCTACGTGAGCCAAGACATTATCGAAAAACTTAAACAAATTGGCGTTTACCGTGCCTTGGTGCCTAAACGTTTTGGTGGTGAAGAATGGTCACCACGGCAGTTTTGCGAATTGATCGAAACTTTATCTAAAGCTGATGGTTCGGTGGGCTGGGTAGCAAGTTTCGGCATGAGCCCTGCTTATTTAGGAAGTTTGCCAGAAGAAACGCTTAAAGAATTGTATCAAAACGGACCAGATGTGGTATTTGCTGGAGGTATTTTTCCACCACAACCTGCTGAAATTACTGATGAAGGTGTTGTGGTTCGTGGACGTTGGAAATTCTCAAGTGGCTGCATGGGGGCCGACATTGTGGGTGTAGGGATTTCACCACTTAAAAACAATGAAATGCAGGGCTTACCACGTATGGCCGTGATGCCTGCGAAAAAAGCCAAAATTGAAATGACTTGGGACACCGTTGGCCTAAAAGGTACGGGAAGCCATGACTTAGTCGTCGAAGATGTATTGGTCGAAAAGAAATGGACCTTTGTCCGGGGTGAACCTTCAAAACTCAGCGAGCCATTTTTTAAATATCCGTCACTGTCTTTAGCGACTCAAGTCTTAACTGTGGTAGGTATTGGTGTTGCAGCTGCTGCACTAGAAGAATTTGAAAAATTAGCGCCAGGCAAAGCATCTATTACAGGCGGGTCAGAAATTGCAAACCGTCCAGTGACTCAATATGAGTTTGCTCAAGCTGATGCAGAGTTTCAGGCTGCAAAATCTTGGTTTTATCAAACCATGGATATTGTCTGGAATGAAATTATTGCTGGGCGTGAAGCCACTGCTGAACAAATTAGTGATATGCGTCTGGCATGTACCCATGCAGCGCGAGTTTGCGCCAAAGTGACTCGAAAAATGCAAATGCTCGCGGGTATGACAGCAATCTATACCAACAATCCATTTAGCCGTTTTGTAAATGACACCAACGTGGTGACCCAGCACGCCTTTATGGGTGATGCGACCTTACAAAATGCAGGCTCAATTAGTTTCGGGTTAAAGCCAACCCCTGGTTATTTATAAGTTTTAATTTTTAAAAAGGATATTGAGATGGAAGCTAAAAAATCATTACGTGTTTTGTTCTGTATGGGTATTAACCAAAACTTTTTTGACGCCGAACCTGCTGAAGCAAAAGCAGTTTGGGCAGCATTTGGTGAAATGTGGAATGGCATTCATGACTTACCGGGCGTGCATGTTTTTGGAAACCTTGATGATGACCAAAGTATGGTTGGCCCAAGTGCGGGCTGGCCTTGGACAACCTACTTGCTTGCAGATGTTCCGGATATTGAAACCGTACATGCCGCTTGTAACTTATTTAGAACGACGGTGGTGGGTGAAGGTCCATACAAACTTTGGAAATATTGCAAAGTTGAAGCTCGTGTTGGGCGCGAATTGATTATCCAACGTTAAGGCGACCGCAATGACTGACAAAGTGAATATTGCAGAAATTATAGAGCGACTAGAACAGTTGGAAGCGCACAACGCGATTCGTAACTGCCTGAACCGTTATATGGAAATCTGCGACGAGCTTAATGCAAATACAGACCTTGACGAGCTGATGAATCTTTTTGATCAAGACTGTATTTGGGAAGGTATTGGCGAGAAATATGCCAAATCTTTTGGTCGTTATGATTCTTGGCAGTCGATTTACGACATGTTTAAAAGCTATACCCAAAAAGAATCTCACTTTGTTATGAATGCACACTTTGTCAATTCAGAACAAATTTATGTAAACCAAGGCTATGCAAATGCTTCTTGGCTCATGTTGCAAACTTCAACCTTTAAAGATGGCCGTAGTCATCTGAATGCAGCAAAGCTCAATGTGAAATTTCAAAAGCAAGCAGATGGAACATGGAAAATTAAACATTTCCAAACACAGAATATTTTCAGTCGTCCCGTATCGCATTGGCACAGTGAAGCTGAATTGCCGGTACCTTCTCAGGAATGACTCAGGACATATTTAAAAGGACTATTGATATGAACAGTATTATCCCGACGCATAACATTGGCATTGATTACGATGCTTTGGTTCAAAGTGACCGTGCTCATACTTCTCTTTATAAAGATGAACGCATTTTTGATGAAGAAATGGAAAAAATCTTTTATAGCACTTGGGTGTGGGTTGCGCATGCCAGCGAAATTCCAGAAGGCGGAAGCTATAAAACCATTAATATCGGTAAACAGCCTGTGGTTGTGGTACGTGACCGTAAAAAGAAAGTCCATGTACTTTTAAACCGTTGCCGTCACCGTGCAGCAACTGTATGCGAACATAAGAAAGGAAAAACCAACAGTTTTGTATGTCCGTACCACGGTTGGAGTTATGCACTTGACGGTAGTTTGCGCGGTGTGCCATCTCCGGAAAGTTACGGCGATTGTTTAGATAAATCAGAGTTACCGTTGGTGAGTCTACGTGTAGAAGAATATAACGGCATGATCTTCGCTTCATTTAAAGAAGACATTCAACCGCTTGAAGAGTTCCTTGGGCCAGCAAAAAAATGGATTGACCTGTTTATGAAACAAGGTGCAGGTTATCCAATTAAAGTGTTGGGTGAACACCGCTTCCGTTTCCCGGGTAACTGGAAAATCCAGCTTGAAAATACCACCGATGCTTATCACTTCCCATTGGTACACAAGTCATTTTTAAGTTCTGTCGATGAAAAAACCGAAGAACTCTTTAACTTCGAAAACCAGCCGGGTTTTGTTGAAGACTTAGGAAATGGTCACAGTGTGATGGTGATGATTCCTGAATTGGTTGATCTAGACGAAGAGCTTATGGAGCGACCAATTCAAGAGCGCTTTGAAGACTTGGCTCAAGCTTTGCGCGACGAAGGCCATGAAGAGTTAGAAGTACGCCGTATTGTCCGTGCAGTGGGTGGTTCTGGCTTTAACTTAAATTTATTCCCAAATATTGCATGTTCAATGGCGTTCTTCCGTGTGTTACAGCCAATTTCAGTTGCTGAAACAGAAATTCATCACTCAGTAATTACCATGGACGGTGGACCACAAATTGCCAACCAATACCGCCTACGTTTGCATGAACATTTCCAAGGTCCATTTGGCTTTGGTACGCCAGATGACTCAGAAGCTTGGGAGCGCGTACAACACGGTGCCAATGCGGGTAATGGTTTATGGATCATGCTCAACCGCGGTTTACCGGGCGAAGTCAAAACCGAAGATGGCTTAAAAAGTGATGTCAGTGCTGAAACAGGTATGCGTGCAGCCTATCAGCAGTGGAAAAAGATGATGACGGCTTAAGGAGAGAGCAATGAATATGAATCTGCAATTATTAAATGAAGTCACTGCTTTCATCTGGGCTGAAGCAGATATGTTAGACCACAGTGAATACCGTGAATGGCTCAATTTATGGAATGAAAAAGGCGTTTATATCATTCCGATTGACCCAAACCTAACGGACTACGAAAACAACTTAAATTATGCCTATGACGATAATCATATGCGTACTTTACGTGTAGAGCGTCTTGAAAATGGTGAAGCGATTTCTACAGCGCCTAAAGCAAATACTGTGCGTAGTGTTTCTCGTGTGCGCATTGTTCAAGATCAAGATGATGAAATCGTTTTGCGTTGTGCCCAAAACTTACGTGAATTCCGTAAAGAAAATCTTAAGCATTACACCGCAGATATTACTTACCATTTGACTCGCGATGCAGCTACAGGTTTTAAGATTAACCGTAAAATCATTAACTTGGTTAATTCGACCGATACTTTAGCTGGTATTAGCTACATTCTTTAGGAGCAGTAACATGAAACAGGTTGTTTTAGTGACAGGTGCTGCTTCTGGACTTGGTAATGTGATTGCTGAATATTTTGCAGGCCAAGGCCATCAGGTGATTTTGTCGGCAAGTACGCTTGAAAAAGCCGAAAATGCCAAGGCACAAAGTCAATATGCACAAAATATGTTTCCCTTGAAATTAGATATTTCTGTCGAAGCAGATTTTCATGCTGCCGTGCAATGGATTGAAGAGAAATTTTCTAAACTTGATGTGTTGATTAACAATGCCACTGTCACCAAAGCAACGCCAGTATTAGAAATTACCGCAGCCGACTTTGATTGGGTGACCCAAGTCAACCAACGCGGTACCTTTCAGGCTTGTCAAATTATTGGCCAATATATGGCTAAAAAAGGCTATGGACGCATCATTAATATGGCGTCTTTAGCGGGACAAAATGGCGGTACTGCAACGGGTGCACACTATGCGGCAACCAAAGGTGCGATTGTGACGTTAACCAAAATTTTTGCCAAAGAGTTTGCGGCAAAAGGGGTGACGGTCAATGCAGTTGCACCGGGTCCAATGGAATCACCAATTGTTCATAGTGTGGTGTCAGACGAAAAAATGGAACAGTTCATCCAGAATATTCCAGTTAAAGCCTTAGGAAGTATGCATTTTATTGCTGAAACTTGTGGCTTGCTCGCGAGTCCAAATGCGGGGTTTGTGACTGGTGCAACATGGGATATTAACGGTGGTTTATTCATGCGTTAAGCCACGAGCTTAACCATGAAAAGGGAGTTGAATCATGACTACACTTTATGATGTTGTCGTTAAAAATCGCCATGTGGAAGGTGGAAATATTGCAGTCATGGAATTTGAATCTGCAACTTCTACAATATTGCCAAAAGTTGAAGCAGGTGCGCATATTGATGTGCACTTACCAAATGGCATGGTGCGCCAATATTCACTTTGCCAAAATCCAAATGACGAAGGTAAGTTTCGCCTTGGAATTTTACGTGATCCTGAATCACGTGGTGGCTCAATCTCGGCTTTTGATGAAATTAAAGATGGCATGCAAATTCAGGTCAGTGAGCCAAAAAATTTATTTCCACTTTTAAAAGCGAAACATAGTGTATTGATTGGCGGTGGTATCGGGATTACGCCGTTAATTACGATGGCATATCAACTTGCACATGAAGGCGAATCATTTGAGCTTCACTACTGCGGCGCTAGCCCAGAAAACTGTGCTTTTGTTGATGAAATTAAAAATGGTGAGTTAGCCAAGTACACAACTTTTCATTTTAAATCCGAAGGTGCAAGCCATAGAGCATTTTTTGAATCTGCCATTAAAGATATTGATCTTGAGAGCCATATTTACACCTGTGGTCCAGTCGGTTTTATGGACTGGGTGATTAACCTTGCTACGACTCACAATTTTCCTGAGCAGCAAATCCACAAAGAATATTTCCAAGTCGAAACTGACACCTCGGGAGATTCATTTGAGGTAGTGGCTGAGCGTAGCGGAAAAATCATTATGGTCGAAGCTGGCGAAACCATTTTGCAGGCTTTGGCTAAAGAAGGCATCGAGATTGAAATGTCTTGCGAGCAAGGCGTATGTGGAACCTGCATGTGTGATGTGATTGAAGGCGAACCTGATCATCGAGATGTTTATTTTACTGATGAAGAAAAAGCCAGCAATGAGCAAATATTGGTGTGCTGTTCGCGCTCTAAAACACCGAGACTAGTTTTAGATATCTAATGCTCTCGTGATTTATATGGATGTAAGAGAAGGTTTAGGAGAAAGATGATGAATGTATTACAACAAATAGATGAGTTTACGGTCGATCCACTACAGTTCCGACGAGCATTAGGAAATTTTGCAACAGGCGTTACCATTATTACCGCACAAAATGCACAAGGTGAGAAAGTCGGTGTAACTGCAAATAGCTTTAACTCAGTGTCTCTAGACCCACCACTTATTTTGTGGAGTATTGATAAAAAATCTTCAAGTTTTTCAGTATTTGAAGAAGCAACTCATTTTGCAGTTAATATTTTATCGGGTACGCAAATTGAGCTGTCTAATAAGTTTTCGAGACGCAATATTGATAAATTTGCCGACACAAACTTTCAACTTGGCGTTGGACGCGCACCCATTTTAGAAAATTGTTCTGCGGTGTTTGAGTGCGAACGTTATCAAGTGATTGAAGGTGGTGACCACTGGATTATTGTTGGTAAAGTGGTGCGTTTTCATGACCAAGGCCGAAGCCCACTGGTTTACCATCAAGGCGCATATTCTTGTGTAATGCCGCATCCGAGCCTTCAAGTTAAACAAACTGAACAGAACGGCGTAGACCAAACACATTATGGGCACTTATATAATAATGTCTGCTATTTGATGAGTCGTGCTTTTAAAGCTTATCAAACTGACTACATTCCTAAGCAAATGGCTTCTGGGTTCCGTACCAGTGAATCACGTCTTTTGCTGGTTTTAGCAAGTGGTACTGCTTCAAGTAAAGAAGATTTACCGCGCGATATTGCCATGCCAATGCAAGAAGTGGAAAGATCGGCTGAAATCTTAAAATTTGAAGGGTTATTGGTCGATCACGATAATTTGTACGCACTGACTGAAAAAGGCAAACAAACGGCGCAGTATTTGTTTGATATTGCCGACAGCCACCAAAATGAAGTATTTAAAAAATATTCTGATGAGCAAAAGGATATTTTTATTACCATGCTGCGAGATTTTGCAGGTGTAGCATAAGCCCCATTAAGCTGATAAATTGAATTGATTTATCAGCTTCTTTACATCTAGCTGACTATCAACAAAAGAATTCCATGGACAAGGAATTTTTGGCACACAATTTGTTTATCAATAAAACAAGATTGTGCCAAGACAGTGAACTACAGCAAAAGAAAAGTCTTGAGCTGTGGCGCGTGTATAGAGAGGTAAGGGATGAACCAATATGTAAGTGATGCATTACTCACATGGACGCACCATATTAAAAATGTGTGCGGCAATTTTGAAACCGATTTTGATGGAACCCGTAATTTATTCATTGGTGAGGTTCAATGCTTTTTATTGGGTGATACCGAAATTGCTTTTATCAAAAACAATGCCAATAAAATTGTCCGAAAAGCCGATGAAATCGACCGCGTTAATAATCGTTTTTGCTTTTTAATTTTGCAATATTCGGGAAAAATGCTGCTCGAATATAAAAATGAAACTTTAACTCTGAATGAAGGCGATATTGTGTTGGTCGACCCAGTCGAAACAATTTCAATGTACCCGCAAGGTTTGGTGAGCCAGATTTCAGTACACCTATCGCGTGAAAAATTACTTAAAGAAAATATTAGTACCGAATATTTTGGAAAACTGATTACGCAAAATATGAGTGGTTTTTTACTCAAAAATATTTTGAAAAATATGTCTCCTGAAAATATCAAACTTTGGTATGCAACCGAAGACGGTAATGCTTTTGAAGATGCGCTAATCGCCTTAATTAAACCCACAATTAATTATAAAAATATTAATAGCTCCAATAACCTGATGGAAAAAGCCGAGCGTTTTATTATTGAGAACTTAGCAAAACCAGATCTAACCCCTAAATTAATTGCAGAGCATATTGGTGTATCACTACGTCATCTCTACCGTTTATTCCTTCAAGAAAATTTATCTATTAACAAATATATACAGCTCAAACGCCTAGAAAAAGTCAAAGCAGATTTACTCGATAAAAGAAATAAACAAAGCTCGATTACCCAGATTGCCTTGAAGTGGGGTTTTTGGGATGGTGCTCATTTTTCAAAAATCTTTAAGAAGACTTATGGCATTTCTCCTAAAGAATTTAGAGAGGGGATGACAGCTTAAAACTTACCTCTCTTGATGTCATTTTTAGACAAGTTCTAGGTCATTCTTGAACAAGCTAGTCCCATGCAAGTGTGTTGAAATTAAATTAATTAGAACAGGTTAGATGAGCTTAATAAGCATAGGACTATTAAGTTTATTTAATGAATTTCACACATAGGAAAGTGCATTTTAACTGTCTGATTCAGATGGTTCAGGGATAGATGAAAAGGATGAAACCAATGCGTAAACAACGATTATTGAATGACATACAAAAGATATTAGCGCTTAACTTATCAATAGCTGCAAGCTTTTGGGGATTAAATACTCAAGCTTTTGCTCATGGTGGAAAAGCTGAAATGGTATCTCTTTACCAAAACATGAGTGAGCAAGGCGCTAAAGTTGTCAAAGACGATTTTACCAATACTTATATGATTACCAAAGGCTCTATCGTGGTAAGAGCCAAGCCAAACTCAAATCAGGTTTTAGTGAATGGAAAACCTCTAAAATTAAGCGTCCCACTATTAATTAAAGATAATAAACCTGTTATTGGAAAAGACTTCTTTAATGAAGTATTTCAGTCTGGTTTAGATCAAACTTTTAAAGTTGAAAATACGTTTCATCCACTCAATAGTTTAAATTCTGACGAAATTAAAAAGACATTTGATGTTATTAACGGCTCAAAATATGCCTATAAAAATATGCGTTTTGCCGAATTAAAACTAAAAGAACCAGAAAAAGCAAAAGTTTGGGATTATTTTATTAATCATAAAGAATATAAAGACGCTCGAATTGCATCTTTCATTTTGTTAAAAGGCAATCAAGCGATTGAAGGTGAAGTTAACCTTAACACTCAGCAAGTCACAAAATGGAATGTACTTAAAGACACTCATGGAATGGTCTTGCTCGATAACTTTGAAACTGTACAGCGCGTGATTGAAGCGAGTAAAGAATATCAGGATGCTTTACGCAAACGTGGTGTAACCGATATTAAGAAAGTCATTACCAATCCATTAACCGTTGGATATTTTGGTGGCAAAGATGGTTTGGATAAACAGCTTAACGTTTTAAAAGTTGTGTCGTATCTAGATACTGGTGATGGTAACTATTGGGCGCATCCAATTGAAAACTTGGTGGCTGTGGTTGATTTAGATAAAGAAAAAATTATTAAAATCGAAGAAGGGGCCATGATTCCTGTTCCGATGACGGATCGACCTTATGCCACTAAAAATACCAAACCACCAAAAATTAAACCGTTGAATATTAGTGAACCCGAAGGTAAGAACTTTTCTATTACAGGACAAACAGTACACTGGGGTAATTGGTGTTTCCATGTTGCATTAGATTCACGTGTGGGCTTACAGCTTTCAACCGTGACATATAAAGATAAAGGCGTAAAACGTAAAGTCATGTATGAAGGTAACCTTGGTGGAATGGTGGTTCCATATGGTGACCCTGACATGGGATGGTACTTTAAGTCTTATCTGGACTCTGGTGAGTACGGAATGGGAACACTCACATCAGCCATTCAACTTGGGACCGATGCACCAGAAAATGCGGTTCTACTTGATGCTGTCATTGCAGACTATAAAGGCCAGCCACAAGTGATTCCAAATGCGATTGCAATTTTTGAGCGCTATGCTGGCCCTGAATATAAACACCAAGAAATATTTGGTGATCAAGATGCCAGTGAAGCTCGCCGTGAACTTGTAGTGCGCTGGATTAGTACAGTAGGTAACTACGATTACATGTTTGACTGGGTATTTGCTCAAAATGGCGTGATTGGCATTAATGCGGGTGCTACAGGTATTGAAGCGGTTAAAGGTGTTAAAGCACGAACCATGCATGATAGTACTGCGAAAGAAGACACCAAATATGGCACCTTAATTGACCACAATATTGTGGGTACAACCCATCAACATATCTATAACTTCCGCTTAGATATGGATATAGATGGGGAAAACAACAGCTTTATGCATATGGACCCTGTGGTGAAAGCCAATGATCGAGGCGGTGTGCGTACAAGTACAATGCAAATTGACAGTAAAGTCATTACCAATGAGCAGAATGCGGCTGAAAAATTTGATCCATCTACCATTCGTTTACTGACTAATTTCAACAAGGAAAATAAATTAGGTAATCCTGTTTCTTACCAGCTCATTCCTTTTGCAGGTGGAACACACCCTGTGGCGAAGGGTGCTAATTTTTCTAAAGATGAATGGTTATTTAAACGTTTGAACTTTATGGATAAGCAAATTTGGGTGACGCAATATAATCAGGATGAACGCTATCCTGAAGGTAAATATTCAAACCGTTCGACTCATGACACAG
This sequence comes from Acinetobacter sp. WU_MDCI_Abxe161, assembly GCF_025514355.1. Lineage (NCBI taxonomy): Bacteria > Pseudomonadati > Pseudomonadota > Gammaproteobacteria > Moraxellales > Moraxellaceae > Acinetobacter > Acinetobacter sp. WU_MDCI_Abxe161. The sequence continues at coordinate 8,894 of NZ_JAHPTU010000020.1, read as the reverse complement.
GTTTAGGCCAGTTTATTAGCAACAATGAAAATATTGAAAATAAAGATCTTGTGGTGTGGATGACAACAGGTACAACCCATGTGGCACGTGCTGAAGAATGGCCAATTATGCCGACAGAGTGGGTGAATACACTTATCAAACCGTGGAACTTTTTTGACAATACGCCGACTTTAAACTTGGGCGAAGAAGAGCAAAACACGCAGCACGACCATCACTAAAGACGTATATCAAGCGAGATGGGTAACGAATCGGTTACCCATTCTTAGGGTCTGGTAGACCATTCACAAAAAAGGAATTTTGTATGAAAACTCTACTTTCTCAAGTTATGAGAGGGACTCTCTTTGTCTCATTTTTTTCAACTGTGCATGCTGGTGAGCTTGAAATTAAACCGACTTTTGAAGCAACTTTTGGGGCTTTTAGTAGCGGTAAAAGTTATAACGGCGAAAACCTAGATGACGAAAGAATTAATTGGCAAGAAGGCCATCTTAAATATGGTGCTAAAGGACAATACACCTTTAAGAACAATCAACTCTATGCAAGCTTGAGTGGTATTAGCTCAGCAACATTTGGCGATGGCGATGCAGGCCAAAATAGTAATGGTAAAGAACGCAAAACAGATGTAAACGAGTGGATCTTGGGTTTTAAAGATGGCACCAATAAAGATGAGTTAACGACCTATGATTTAAGTATTGGTCGACAAAATATCATGATTGGTGACGGGTTTTTCATTGCAGGTGATGCGTTAAATCTCGGTAAAGCGCCTGCAGACGGCACACTAGATCGGGGCGGAGCATATTATCTGGCAGCTCGTCGAAGCTTTGATTTTACAAGTTTGCTTCAATACAAACCGCAAGAGAATACAACCCTAAAGTTGGCTTATTTAAAATCGGACAATAAAGCACAATTTTCACCTGAACTGTTTGTAACCGATCTGATGTATCAGCTTAAAGATAAAGGTGTTGGATTTACTTACTTAAATGTATTAGACCTTGAAGATGTTGAGCAAGTTTCAGGGCGCGAAGATCTTAAAAATTATGCTTTACGTTTGAATTATCAACCTTTGCCTGAGCTACAAGTTAAGACTGAGTTTGTTGTGCAAGATAAAAAAGATAGTCAAGAAAATGCAGGCTACTTGGCGCTGAACTATAACTTTTTATCTTCAAAATATACGCCCTCATTAGGCTACCGTTTTAGCCATTTTTCAGACCAATACGACCCGATGTTTTATGGAAATACAGTCGGGTTCGGCACGTGGTTTCAAGGTGAAGTTGCAGGAAATTATGCTGGCCCATTTAACAAAAATGCAGACATTCACCAAGTTTCTTACAGTATGAATCTAAAAGAAAACTTTATGTTAGGTGCTTTGGCCTATAAGTTCAAAACAGTTAATGAATCTTTAACTAATGTAGATGGACATGAACTGGATGTATTTTCGGTTTGGTCGGTTAATAAAAAATTCAACGTTATTCCTTTAGTGGGACTCTATAAACCGAAACACGATATCCATAGTGGTGGTACTCAAAACTACGATGACAAAACTAATGTGTATGCACAGTTAATTCTGCAATACATCTATTAAATCAGAGCAAAGGAGACCGTGTTTATTGACGGTGCATTCATAAAAATAAACTTAGGTGAAATCAGATGAATAAACAATATGACTATATCGTGATTGGTGCGGGCTCGGCAGGCTGTGTGGTTGCAGCACGGCTGTTACAGGCCAAAGCAGGGCGCGTTCTTGTTTTAGAGGCAGGAAGCCGAGATAGCAGTATGTTTCATACCATACCTGCCACGGTGGTTAAAGTATTCCAGCAAAAATCATGGCAATACATGACCGTCCCTCAGAAATATTGTAATCATCGTGAAATGATACTTGCACAAGGAAAAGTGTTGGGAGGCGGAAGCTCGGTCAACGGAATGATCTATTGCCGAGGCCAACGTCAGGATTATGATTTATGGGCATCAGAATGGGGATGTAATCAGTGGTCTTATCAACATGTACTGCCTTTTTTTAAAAAAGCAGAAAAAAATGAAAGTCTTGCTAATGAATATCACGGACAAGATGGCATTTTACCTGTCAGTGAAAACCGCTATCGCCATCCTTTGACACTTGCTTGTATTAAAGCAGGTCAACAAATGGGTATGAATTATGTCAATGATATTAATGGTTGGGATCAGGCAGGTGTAGGGTTTTATCAAACCACCACTCAAAATGGTTCACGGGCGAGTACCTCAAAAACCTATTTAAAGTCAGTCGAAAACCACCCAGATCTCACGGTGATTACTGATGCCTTAGTCCATAAAATTGAAACTCAAGGTGATCAGGTTACTGGGGTGACTTATAGCGTTGGGGGAAAATCACCCATTACGGTACAAGCTCAAAAAGAAGTCATTCTAAGTGCTGGAGCAATTGGTAGTCCTAAAGTTTTATTACTTTCGGGAATTGGTCCAAAACAGCATTTAGATGAGATCGGCATTGAATGTATTCGTGACCTACCCGTAGGTGAAAATTTTCATGATCATTTGCATATGTCGGTGAATGCGACAGTAACAACCAATAATAGCCTACTCGGCGAAGACCAAGGTTTAACCGCCGTACGGCACTTTTTACAGTGGTGTTTTACACGTTCAGGATTGTTAACCACCAATATTCTAGAAGGTGGTGGTTTTATTGACACCAATAACAATGGTCGGCCTGATGTCCAATTTCATTTTTTGCCTGTGCTGGATAATTTCGATAATACCCCAGATGAAAAATCAGTGGCTCAAGCACATGGCCTTACGATTAAGGTCGGACATGTACAGCCAAAAGCACGTGGGACTTTACGTTTAAGTAGTAAAGATCCTAAAGATTTACCTGTCATTGATCCTAATTATTTAGGTCATCAAGAAGATATTGACGCCAATATCCGTGCGGTACAGGCTGGACTTCGCCTATTACAACAGCCCGCATTAAAAGCAATTGTCAAAGAAGTGATTGAGCCTGCAAATATCGATCCTGATGATATTGAAGCGATTGATAAATGGATGCGCCAGAATATTAAAACGGTTTATCACCCCGCTGGTAGTTGCAAAATGGGCAATGCTCCGCAAGATTCGGTCACAGATCAGACCCTAAAAGTCCATGGTTTTAAAAATTTACGTGTGGTGGATTGTTCTATTTGCCCACAAGTTCCAAGCGGTAATACCAACGCAATTGCCATCATGATTGGAGAACGTGGTGCAGACTTTATTTTGAATCAGGTCGCGTAGTTGCTGTCATATCAATATTTAGAAATGAAAAGAGGAAAAGAAAATGAGTGAAGTTCAGATTTTACAAAGCGTACAGCAATTTATGGTGCGACAACATGGACATTTTATTAATGGAAAACTAGTTGCTGCCGAGCTTTTGGATAAAGTGGATATTGTAAATCCATCGACTGAACAAGTTGTTGCTCAAATTAGTGTTGGTAGTCAACAAGATGTCGAAAATGCGGTGAAAAGTGCTGAACATGCTTTTCAAAATGCTTGGGCTGAAACGACACCGTATGAACGTGGCGTTAAACTGAACAAGCTGGCAGACTTAATCGAGCAATATGGTGAAGAACTTGCACAGCTCGAAACGTTGTCTACCGGAAAACTTATCAATATTTCCCGCCATCTTGAAGTCGCACAATCTGTTATTTTCTTAAGATATTTTGCTGGTTGGGCAACCAAAATTAATGGTCAAACCATGCAACCCTCTATTCCTTCTATGCAAGGTGAGAAATATACGGCCTTTACTTTAAGACAACCGATTGGTGTGGTTGCAGGGATTGTGCCTTGGAATTTTTCACTGATGATTGGCGTTTGGAAAATCGGTTCAGCTTTAACAACTGGCTGTACCATTGTGCTTAAACCAAGTGAGTTTGCCAGCTTATCTTTATTACGTTTAGCTGAACTTGCCATTGAAGCAGGTATCCCAGCGGGTGTGATTAATGTAGTAACAGGTAAGGGAGAAACAGGGCAATATTTAATTGAGTCGCCGCTCGTTAAGAAAGTCTCATTTACAGGTTCAGTGCCGACAGGCATTGCGATTGGTAAACTTGCGATGAGCAGCGATTTAACCCGTGTAAGTCTAGAGTTAGGCGGTAAAAATGCCATAGCCGTTTTGGCAGATGCAAATATTGATGAGATTTTACCGACTTTATTGCAAGCAACTTTTGTGCATCAAGGACAAGTTTGTGCATCGCCAGAACGGTTTTTTGTACATCATACAAAATACGATGAATTGGTGGAAAAACTTTCTAAAGCACTCTCTGGTTTCAAAATTGGATCGGCCATGGATGAGGGAAGTATGTTTGGTCCACTTTCTAATCAGCCACATTTTAATAAAGTGAAACATTATTTAGATATGGCAAAAGCCAACAACCAGATTATTGCTGGAGGTGAGGCTTTAGATCAGACAGGATATTTTGTACAGCCGACTTTAATTTCCTTTAAAAATACGGATGATCCTTTATTTTCAGAAGAAACCTTTGGTCCAGTAGTCGGGGTAATGTCATTTGAAACTGACGAAGAGCTTATTCAGTTGATGAATCAGTCACGCTTTGGTTTAACCGCAAGTATTTGGACCAATGACTTATCTAAAGCTTTACGTTTAATTCCTAAGATTGAAGCAGGTACTCTATGGGTGAATATGCATACGTTCTTAGATCCATCTGTTCCATTTGGTGGCGTGAAAGCTTCGGGAATTGGCAGAGAGTTTTCAGATGCATTTATTGAAGATTACACTGAATTAAAATCGGTCATGGTTCGATACTAAGCTAATAAGAGGTTTGTCATTTTATCAATAACAAACCTCTGCCTTTAACATAAAAAATGGACTAAAAAGTTAGTAACTTAAAGTGATGCTTTGTTGAGTTGAGTGGTCGATTTCCTTTTGACTCACCGCATCCTCTTTACATTTATAACTTTCAAATAAAGGAAGCTGATCTGCAAAGTGGGCATCAGGTTTTCCATTTTGATTGATAAACCCACTTTGTCCTGGGGCCAAAATCGAACACATGGTGACTTGATTTGGATTTAAGACCACTCTAAACGTAGCACTTCCCGTATTTCCATAAGTGCTGAGCTGTTGTTCATGCGATGGATCAGCCCAAGGAATGCCTACCGAATTTTTGCTGGAAAAGCCCATGGTTGCCACCGGAATTTTCCAGTCATTGGGGTCAGTAGAGTGATATTGTTTTGAAAGTTCAGTCAGCGCATTTTCTAAAGCTTTTAAGACAACCTCATCTGCTGTTTGTCCTTTTAAGAAATCAACATGTTGAGGAACACTAGCCTGTTTTCCTTGCAGGGCATTCCAGATTAATTTCGATGCACTCGCTGGCTGTGCGCTTCGCGGATCATTATTTACTGGATAAAGCGTATCGGTATAGCGCTTATAAATATTTTCTGAAAGGTTAGGTTTGAGTACCAGTTCAATCATTTGATTAAGCCATGCACGTGTAATTGCTGGTGCTGCACCTTGATAATATCTGGCTTCGCTATCAGGGCGTAATTTAAGATCCCAACTAGCAAGTAAGGGAGCAACTTTTTTAGCTAAGAGTGAGGCATTAGGGCTTTGTGCTGCTTGAATCATATAAGGAACAAAATAACGCGCATTTAAATCTGACCATGCTGCTGTTTTATTAATTTCCCAAATTTCTTGCTGACTCAGTTTTGGTTTACTTTCTAAAGGTTCAAGCAGTTCATTGACCCGATCTACATAAGAAAAGTTTGACGAATCTGAACGTAAACCAGCATAGGCTTTGTTATTCCAGCTTGTGACATAGCCTTTTTGTGGGTTGTATTCTTTAGGGTTGTGTGAGAAGTCATAAAAACCTTGCCACTCCATTGAACCATCACCTTTAGCTGGAAGCTGAATATGCTGGTTTTCAGGGCGAATAGGTAAACGACCTAAAGCAGCAACACCAATATTATTTTTAGTATCGGCATAGAACCAAGTGATAGAGGCCGCTACACGTTTGGCTTGAGCAAGAAACTCATTCCAATTTGAAGCTTTCGCTGCATTTGCCCATCCTAATAAGGTTTCAATTTCTACGCCTTCCCAGCTACGTTTTTGCGCGTACGCCGTATGGTTATTTTCATCCCATGTACTTACAAAACCTTGTTTACTCTTATAAACATCTAAAACATGATCGGCTTGATTCTTAACTTTGATTTTTACTTGCTTGTGCTCAAATGGAATATAACTTCCTTTATATAAATATTCTTTTGAATTACTTGGGTTTAAGGTGAGTTGATAAACATCGTTAGTATCGAGTGAGCCTACCGTAGAACCCCATGCTATTTTGCCATTGGTTCCAAATAAAATTGCAGGTAATCCAACTGGAGTAATACCTGTCAAATTATAGCCGGCTCCATGTAAACCAATACCGTAGGTGATTGCAGGCGTATACCATCCTTGTTGTGGACCATTATATAAAACTGCTTGGCCTTCAATGGTCTTATCGCCTTTTAAGACCCATGCATTACTGGCGGTAGGTACGCCGTCTACCACACTTTTACCTAAAGCAATGCGAGCTTGAGCTAAATAGGTTTTGGCCGCCTTGTTTGAAATAGGGCTAATGTCTTTAAGTATTTGTTGTTGACGTGCTATAAGCTGTGGTTTTTGTGCAGATTGGATAATGGTGGGAGCACTTGGGTCATCTAGCCAACGTAATTGTTGATAGACTTTGAGGCCTTCTTCTTGACCTTTTTCTTTTTGCAGTTGCGTGAGTAAATCTAAATTTGAGACTTCCGAGCTTGCTGAAAAGAAGCGATTTAAAATTAAGCCCACCCAAACCATAGCAATATCTTCTGGTTGCCATGTTGATGGTTTAAAACCATGATCTGTAAACTCTTTAGGCATAAGAGCTGGATCTGCTAAAACTTCTTTAACCCGTTTATTAAAACCTGCGGCATAACCTTCAAAAATTGCTCGGTCTTCTGGTGAGAGGGCGGCGAGTTGCTGTTTAATATTTTCTGGATCAAAACGGCTATGTGTCGCAATATCATATTGAAGATAGTCGGAACCGAGCACTTCAGCAACTGTACCTTGTCCTGTACGTTTTGACATTTCCATCTGAAATAAACGATCGGTCGCTACTGAATAGCCATAACCATAGAAAAGTCCATAGGTGTCATTTGCATAGACATGGGGTGTACCGAATTTATCGCGCTTAATTGTGATTTGTTTTTGTGTCGGTGTTGGGTCTAAACTTGACGAAGAATTACAACCAGCTAGAAATACACCTAAAAGTAATGTTCCATATTTAATTAAAGGGCGTGTAGGGTGAGGCCGAGAGTTCAGCATAGGTATGTTCAATTTAGATATCCTTACTTTCATTATGATGTAGAAGTGAACGATTTAAGAATCTTCTTAGATTCACGTCACTGATGAACAAGCCCTGTTCATGAATTTAAAATACTGTTATTTATCCATGTAATTTTCCATTACATTTGAGGTATATATTTATACCTTCTCGAACAAGTTATTTAGTTTTTTATTTTGAAAGAATAAAAAAGGCCATGATTGGCCTTTTTCGAAATGTATAAATTTTATTGACAGCAAAATTAGTTCACTAAAAAATCCTTTAAGATTTTATTAAAAGCTTCTGGTTGCTCTACATTGGAAATATGAGAAGCATCTATTTCTGCAAGTTTTGCTTGTGGAATGCGTTGCTGCATAAATTGGCCATCTGCAACGGTAGTTACAGGGTCTTGAGTTCCAGCAATTACTAATACTGGAATTTTAATGTCTTTCAACTGCTCACGGACATCCGCTTTAGCCAAAGCCTCACAACAATTGGCATAACCCATTGCGCTGCCAGCACTTAAGTCGTTACACAGGTTGTTGACAATTGAAGGATGACTTTGGATAAAGGGATCTGTAAACCATCGCGAAGCTGCTGTAGCTGCGATCGGTTGTAAACCTTGTTCACGCACTAATTTTGCACGATCAAGCCATGCCTGTTCTTGCCCAATTTTAGCGGCAGTATTTGCCACAACAACATGACTAAAGCGGTCAGGGTAGTGAATTGCAAGCCATTGCCCAGTTAAACCGCCCATTGAAATACCACAAAAAGCAGCTTTAGTAATATTTAGATGATCAAGTAAACGGACAACATCTTCACCTAATTGCTCTACAGTGTATGGGCCGTCAGGTGTGGATGATGAACCGTGACCACGAGTGTCATAGCAGATTACAAAAAACTGATCTTTCAATTCATTAAACTGTTTTTGCCACATACCATAATTGGTGCCCAAAGAATTGGAAAACACCAGAGCAGGAGACGACGGTTCGCCAAAGGTTTGATAGTTAATTTGTGCATCAGCAGATTGAAAAGATGGCATTTGTTTCTCCTTAAAGTGCTTCAACACGTTCAATAATGAGTGCAATCCCTTGGCCTACACCAATACACATTGAACATAAGGCATAACGACCACCCGTCTGTTCAAGCTGGTTTAAGGCTGTAGTGACTAGGCGTGCACCTGATGCGCCAAGCGGATGGCCCAAAGCAATTGCACCACCGTTTGGATTTACCTTGTCAGAGTTGTCTGGCAAATCTAAATCACGGATCACAGCCAAAGCCTGTGCAGCAAAGGCTTCATTCAGCTCAATTACATCCATCTGCTCTAAAGTCAGGTTGGCTTGTTTAAGTAATTTTTTAATGGCTGGTGCCGGAGCAAAACCCATAATGCGTGGTTCTACACCCACCGCTGTTGAAGCAATGATCTTGGCACGTGGTTTGAGGTTATAAGTTTGAACAGCTTCATCAGAAGCAATCAGCAGAGCTGCTGCACCATCGTTAATGCCTGAAGCATTCCCCGCCGTAACTGTACCGTCTGCTTTGACAACAGGTTTAAGTTTGCTTAAAGCTTCAAGCGTGGTC